>QNCW01000074.1 GCA_003645885.1 Candidatus Latescibacterota bacterium
GCGAACTCCTCCTCGAACTTCTCCACCTGACCGTCCTCCGCCATCTGGGAGCAGAGGTTGTGGGAATTGATGACCTCTATGGCCGCTTGAACTTCCTCCTCGCCTAAGGTAGGATACCTCGGAAACGGCTTCGTCCTTACGGGCTCCCCCCCGTTTATCGCCAGCTTGGACATCTTCCCTCCCCAGGTCAGATCTCCGAAAGGTCCACGGTCCTCCCCTCCTCGGACGACCTATATGCGGCCTCCATGATAAGGTTCGTCTTCATCCCCTCCTCACCGGGGCATATCAGCGGTTCCCCCTGGTTCACAGCCCGGACGAAGTTCTCGACCAGGCCCCAATGGGTTATCTTCGGAGGGGGGAGTTCAAATATCTCGACTTCCTTCCCCCTGTACACCTCCAAGTGCCCCTTATCCAAAGGCCTGGCCAACATCTTCCCCTTCGTGCCGTAGATCTCAAATTCGTCCGAGCCGCTCCCCACGTTCCAGTTGAAGTTGGCAACCCCGTGCATCCCGTTTACGAGCTTGATCGAAAGCACAGCGGAATCCTCGACCTTATACCCGCAGTGAAGGGTCCCGGTAAAGGCCGCCACCTTCTCCACATCTCCTAAGAGGTAGACCATCAGGTCCAGCCTGTGACTTCCAACATCGAACATAACCCCACCGCCGGCCGCATCGGGGTTGGTCCTCCATTCCCTATGTGCGTCCGGTGGATTGTAGTAGGCCGTCAGATTTATCCTTACGAGCATAGGCTCGCCTATAGCGCCTTCCGAGAGCAACTTCTTCATCCTCTTGACTACCGGATATGTCCTGCGATAGTAAGCTACCATCAGCTTAACACCGTTGTCCCTACAGGCCGCTATCATCTCACGACATCCTCTTACGTCCATGGCCATCGGCTTCTCGCACATGACGTGCTTGCCAGCTTCGGCTGCTTCTATGGTATAGCGATGGTGGAGATAAGGGGGTGTGGCCACATATACAGCGTTTACCTCGGGATCGGCGAGAAGGTCCTCCGCCCTGGTGTACCACCTCTTAGCCCCGTGCCTTCTTGCGAAATCTTCCGCCTTAGCCGCATCCCTGCGCATGACGGCCACAAGCTCGGAGCCCTCTACGCCCCAGATTGCGGGTCCTCCCTTGCGTTCGGCCACATCTCCGCAGCCGATGATCCCCCATCTGAGAACCATCGTTCCCCCTTCCTCAAACCTTCAACTCCACATCGTCTTCCGTCATCTCCTGCCATCTTCGGATGTAAGAGTACAGCCTCTCCACGACCTTTCGACCTTCCCTGTAAAGGTTCCGGGTCTCCAAGGGGTCCTGCTCGAGGTTGTACAGTTCGTGCTCCCCGATCTCGCTGAGGTTGAGCTTCCATCCTTCGGGCGTGACGACCGTCCTGACCCTGGCCCCTTCGGCCCTCCGCAGCTCCTCTTCTGGGAAGCCGTACGAGGGGCCCCCGACCCAAAGGTCCCCATCCCTCCCGTTCCACTCTATAAACACCGGCTCCTCCGGCCACGGTCGGTCCCCCCTTAGGAAGGGATACCAGCTCCTGCCTTCCAGATGTGGGGGTATGGGCATGCCCAATATGTCCAACAGCGTAGGTACAAGGTCTATCTGGCTTACAGGATGCTCCACAAGCCTGGGCGAACCCTCAAGCCAGGGCACCTTCACCAACAAGGGGACCTTACAGGCCTCCTCGTACATAACCATCTTTGCCACAAGCCTGTGGCTTCCCATCATATCTCCGTGGTCGCTCGTGAAGACCACCACAGTGCGCTCGTCCAACCCCAGCTCGGCCAGAGTATCCAGAATCCTTCCCACATGTGTGTCCACGAGGGATACGAGTCCCCAGTACCGGCTTATGAGGTACCTCCACTCCCATTCCGTCCTCAAGGTTCGGTGCTCACCTTCCCTGTCGGCGAAACCGTGGTCCCGATAATATCTCGCTAAATATCTGGACTTTATCGGGGAATCTGGACCTGGGGGGAAATCGAAGTTTTCGGGAAGGTCAACATCCTCCGGCCTGTACATCCCATCGTAAGGTCCGAAGAACGGCATATGGGGCTCCAGAAAGTTCAGGTAGAGGATGAAGGGCCTGTCCCTGTTCTCCCTGAGGAACCGGCACACCTCCTGGGCCAAGAACGCCGGCTTGCTGTACTCCTCGGGAAGCCGGGCGGCGAACCCCCTCGAGAAGACGGGATAGCCGGAATTCTGGGCATCGGGTTTGAAGCCATGTTCCTCCAAGAAGATATGGTAGCTGGCCTTGGCCGCCTTGTATTCCTCCTTCGTATAGTACCCCTTGTACATCTCCTCTATGCTCACCCAGACTTCGAACCCGTGCTGCGGTATCTCCTCGTCCCCCAGATGCCACTTTCCGAAGTACGCCTTCAGGTAATCCTCGTCCTCGACCATCTCGGCTATGGTGGGGACCTCCGGCTTCAGTGGCACGTTGTTCTCTATGCATCCGTTAGTGTGAGGATAGAGGCCCGTCATTATGCTGGAGCGCGAGGGAGTGCAGACGGGTTGGGTCACGTAGGCCCTCGTGAACACTACGCTCTCCTCGGCAAGCCTGTCCAAGTTGGGGGTCTTTATCTTCCTGTTGCCGTAGACCCTGAGGGTTTCCTGTTTCTGCTCATCGGTGAATATAAAGAGAAGGTTGGGCTTCTCGGGAACCTTCATTTCAACCTCCCCTCATCTACCGCTCTGTGGATCTGTTCTATGGTCGCCGGACGGAGCTTGAGCCCGAACCTCAAAGCCGCCTTCTGCACGTACTCCGCCATCTCCTCTAAGACCCTCCGCCTCGGCTCTTCGGGGTCCTCGTAATCTATGAAGTTGTGCGTTACGGCGACTATGGTCTTGACCGGAACTTGGTTTTCCACCATGTCGGCTACGCATCTATCTATGGTCTGCCTGTGGTCCTCGACCCCTGCCATCTCGACCCTCAGCTCCATGGCGGACTTGCCTTCCCAAGTTCTGCGTTCCCTGTCCTCGGTGACAGGAACCTCGAAGAAGTCGAGGTCTCCCGGTATGAGCCTGAAATGGGGATGGACGTGGTGGGCGTAGGGATATGCTCCCGCCCAGACGGCCCTATATTTCGGCATAACTCGCTCTGGAGCCGACACGCTCCCCTGCCTGAACCCAAGGTCGTAAAGGGCCCGGAACGTGGAATCGTTCGCCGAGAAGTTGCCGGGCCTGAAGGTCCTCGGACGCCTCCCGAGTGCCTCGGCCCACACGTCCGCCGCCTGGGATAGGATTTCCACCTGTTCCTCGTAGCTGTAAGCTCCGAGGTACTCCCCGTACCTCAAATCCCCGAAGCTCTGGGGATGAAAGTGCATCCCGAGTTCGAAACCCCTCTCCTCAAGCTCTAAGAACAGGTCCCTGTGCTGATGTGCCGTTTCGGGCACTATAAAGAACGTGCCTACGAGGCCGTGGGAGAGCAGCACCTCCGAGAAGCCCTCGATAGCCCTCTCGCTGATCTCCCAGGTCTGGGGCCCTCCCGGAGGGGAGAACCTCCTTATCCTCTCACAGTCCATGGTGAAACATACATATAGGTCGTCGTGCATCCCTCAGTCGTGGAAAGAATCCGCAGGATCGAAGGGGGGTATCCCCACGATCAGCACCTTCACATCCCCTTCCGCCCTATGGCGGGTGCCGGGCCGTATCATCACCAGAGTTCCGGGCTTAAGCTCGACCTTCTCGCCGTCCAGCTCCAATATCCCTTCGCCCTCGAGCACATAGTAGAACTCTGTGGTCTTTTTATGGTAGTGCCTCTCTGCCTCGTAGACGCTCAGGAAGGTGAAGTTCGCCCCTTCGAAATCCTCCCTGGTTATAAGCCTCTGGCGGAACCCACATATGCTCCGCTCCTTGGGGACCTCCTCCAACCTGCGCACGATGTACCCCTTCTCCATCTTTCCTCCTTCCTTAAGGGTGCCATCTAAAATTTAAACAAAATTGGACGACAAGTCCATAGCCGATGTTCCAAAAATTTATACTATCTTCCGATCATCCCCTACGAACCGGGACGGCGGAACTCCCGTCACCTTTTTGAACACCCTGCTGAAGTAGTAGACATTTTTGTATCCTAACTCCTGAGCCACCTCCGTGACGTTGAGGTGGGAGTGCCTGAACAGTGCCTTAGCCCTCTCCACCCTGATGAGGTTCAAGTATTGGAATATAGTGTATCCTGTCACCTTGCGGAATATGAGACAACAGTAATGGGGGCTCAGGGAGACCTGCTCGGCTACCTCCGCCAAGGTGATCCTCTCATACATGTGGTCCTGCAGATATTCCTTTATCCTTTCCGCCACCCATCTATGCCTCCGCTCCAAAGGGGAGGACGTATCCTCCCTATGGACTGCCCTGGCCACGAGGGTCAAAAGCTGGAGCAGATACGCTCCCATCATCTCTTTACATCCCATCCGTCTTCTCGCCTTCTCCGCCTCCATCTTATATATGACGTCCCTCACCTCCGACAGGTCCTCAACCCTAACCTTGGATGGATACCTGCCGCCGAGGGAGGTCGGGCCTCCGGAATAGTGAAGGCTGTAGTAGACGTACGGATCCGAAGGATCGGCCTCGGCACAGTGCACCTGTCCTGGTCCGATCAGGAAGACATCCCCTGCCTCGGCATCGTACCTCGTCCCTTCCAGAGTGAAGCTTCCCCTCCCCTCGAGCACGAAGAACATCTCTTGACAGTCGGGATGCGCCCGCCTCCCCATGCTCCAGCCGGGTTCACAGCGGTATAGGTGGGTGAAGAGGACCTCAGGAAGCTCCATCTTTTTGGACCTTTCTGCGTTCCAATATCCTGCGAGCCTTTTCCTTAAGCCTTTCGAAGTAGCCGAGTTCGGGCGAGAACTTCGTCCTCTCCTTCAGGCTCGGCCTCCTCCTTTCGAGCTTTATAAGCTCGTAAGATGTGCTTCCCCAGCCCTTGGATTCCATATACTCCAAGACCTCACGGAAACTGAACTCCTTGGGGATGCGATGGAGTTGGGTGAGGTCGAAATCCTGCGGAAGGTCGGCCACGACGCTCAGTGGATACTTCGGAACCGAGCATATGAGGTCCAAGCTCGCCTTATCTATCGCAACTATGTCCCTGGAGGCCAACACACCTATATCCGGGACCACCGGCCTCCCCTGTTGCTCCGGGCAGTCGCAGTCCAAGGTGACGTCCATAACTATGTTCACTGCTAAGAACTTCCCCGGAAAACGCTTGAGCACCCCGGCACATGCGTCCGCCATGGCCTTGAAGAAGTCGGACCTACTCCCCTGCACCCTCTTTATGGCATCGTGCGGGCACACCTCCATGCACATCCTGCACCCGGCGCACTTGGATTCGTCCAGGACGGCCTTACCGTCCTCTATGTGAACTGCCTCCATCGGGCAGACTAAGGCGCAGTTCCCGCAGCCTTTGCAAAGCTCAGGGTCGAAGACCGGTATCTCGTGACGATGTATCTTTATCTTGGTCTGCTTTGAGACGGCTCCCATTCCCAGGTTCTTGATGTTCCCCCCCAGCCCGAACGCCGGATGCATTGTGGTGTGGTCCACCGAAATCAGCACGTCGCTTTGGTATATCGCGCTCGCAACGTAGACCTCCTTCAGCACGTCCCCTTCCACCTCGACCCTGTATGCGTCCGTGCCCACGAGGCCGTCAGCAACTATGAACGGTGCCCCCATGTGGAACAGGGCGTACCCGTTCCTCCAGGCCGTCAGGTAATGTCCTATGGCCTCGTATCTGGAATGAGTATAAAGGGTGTTCGTGTCCGTGAGGAAAGGTCTCCCTCCGAGCTCCACGACCTTCTTGACTATGGCCTCGTAGAAGATCGGAGGGGTGAGCCTGTGGTTCGTATGCTCCCCGCTGTGTATCTTGATGGCCACCACGTCGTCCTGCTCGACTACCTCGTCTATCCCGGCCTTTTCAAGGAGCCTGTATAGGGCTACCGGAAGTGGCTCAGGGGGCGTAAGCTCGTACCTCCTTCCCGTGCCCCCGCACCTGTCGCAACCCACACCCCCGCACTCCTCGCATGTCCTGCTTTCTTGTCCTAAGTTTGCATCTACGAAGTACACCGTCGACATATCCGGCCTCCCTGTTCATCCCTGGTCGCATATTTCGAAGGCCCTCCTGAGGGCCTCTATCAGGTCTCCCTTGGGCCTGAACTCGTGGCCCACATAGAGGTCATATCCCGTCTCGGCGATCGCCCTGCATACGGCTGAGTAGTTCAACTCCTGGGTTTCGTCTATCTCGTTGCGCCCCGGGTTGCCGGCCGTGTGGAAGTGGCCTATCCATCGAATGTTCTCCCTGATCGTGCGGATCACGTCCCCCTCCATGATCTGCATGTGGTAGATATCGTAAAGCAGCTTCACCCTGGGGCTGTTCACCCTCTCGCAGACGGCCAAGCCCCAGGCGGTGTGGTCGCACTGGTAGCCGGGGTGGTCGACCTTGGAGTTCAACAATTCTAGGTTAAGGTTTACGCCCTTCTCCTCGGCGTAAGGTGCGACCCTTCTGAGGCCGTCGGCCACGGCCTCTATGGCCTCAAGCTCGCTTTGATAGGGCTGTCTGTTCCCGCTGAAGCATATGAGCCCAGGGATGCCGTGACGGGAGGCTATATCTATGGACTCCCTCAGTTCCTCCTCGATCCTTTCGTGGTTGGAGCGCTTGTTCAGGCCGTCGGAGAGCGACCTGTGGCCGCACATGCTTGCTATGGCCAGGCCGTACCTGCGGGCAAGCTCCACGACCTCCTCGAAGTCCTCCCCCCGGTACCAAAGCTCCACCGCAGCGTAGCCGATCTCGGAGACCTCCTTGAAGAAATCTTCCAGGCTCATGTCCTCCGGCTTCAACATCGGATAGCATACGGATTGTTTGATGCGCATCTTCCACCTCCTACCACTTAAGCCTGCATTCCAAGCTTTCCCCGACCCCGGAGATGGAGAAGGGCAAGTTAAGCTCGACCCTCCTTCCGTCCGGGACGACCCTTTCCGAGAAGACCTCCTTCCCGTTGACCACGAATCCGACCCACACCTTCCCCGGCTTCCATCCACGGGGGACCTTCGTGACGAACTTTTTGAAGTTCAAAGGCTCCCGGAAGAAGCGGGTTATCACTAGGCCCACCCTCAGGCCCTCCTCCTGCTCGCAGCTCACCCTCCCCCAGAAGCCGGGCATGAAGATCGGGAGGCTCCTCGCCTTCTTCATGGAGCTGGGGAGGTTCGGGGCCATCACGAGCTTCCCCTCCAGCAGGTCCATGGAGAAGCCCGCTATAGCCGGAAGGGCGAACCAGCTCGCAGGGTTGGTCATGTACCACCTTCCCCAGGTGGCCCACCTGTTCTCACCCTCCTTTAAGTCCAACAGCCTCCTGAGGGGGCTCCCCTTGGGTAGGTCCTCGGGCAGGTTCCCCGGGTATAGATGATAGTCCCATCCCAAGGGGGCATCCCAGGGGCTCCTGTCTAGCTCGTGCATCGCACGGTATACCTTCCTGAGGCATTCGAGGCCCGTGTCCACCTCGCCCTCATATATCGCCTGGGCAGCGTAGTAAGCCTCGGCGTAATAAGGCCATGAGGATGTCATCCTCCCATCCCTCTCCACGATGTTTGCGGGACATCCTCCCACCGAGCCGTTCTTGAGGGCTATGGATCTCAAGGTCCTCCTTACCTTTTCCTCGTCCACTATGTATCCTAAGTCCAAAAGGTCTGCGAACCACATCCCTGCCAGCTGGGATACGAAGCAGGCGTCGGAGAACCTGTCGTGCTCCCTCTCCGAGCCCCTCCAGTTCTCCGCCATCTCGTCGTACCACATGTAGAAGTGTCCAAGTTCTTCGCTCCAGAGCTTGTCCTCCAGGGACCTCCTTATTATGGATTCCTGCTGCCCGCACCAGGATTCGAATCCTTCGTCCCCCTCGAACCTCGCCATCTTGGCCCCCGCCCTCAGGGCTGCGAGCTGGAGGGACGCCACGTAGGGGGAGGCTCCGTAGAAGGGGTAGTCTCTGTTATCGTAGGTCATGGAACCCGGGCCGTAGACCTCCGCTATCCCGTCCCCGTCCTGGTCGAGGCGGGCTTCGTACTCCAGGGCCTTCTTGACCTTAGGGTATACGAAATCCAAGAATTCTAAATCACCGGTCCATGCGACGTACTCGTAGCACTGGAGGACGAAGAGGGGAGGGATGTCGGGCCACTGGCTGGGTCCTGTCCCACCCTCCAAGTGGTCCCATCCCACCTCGTGCCTTATGGCGCCCTCGCAGTCGAGCTTCAGGTCCTTCCTTCCCGTCCTGAAGTTCCAGTGGTCGCACAGGACGCCCTTCCCTACCTGCTGCTTTGCAAAGAGCGATAGCTCCGACCTGCTCAGCCTCGGGAAGCACATGGTGTATATAGAATTGGACGCAGCCCTCTGGTCTATGGTCCCCAGACATCCCCTCATCTCGTGGGCCTCGTAGACCGAGAACCTCAGGTCTTCCGTGTAGAAGGAGTTGCTCGCCAGAGGGAATATGTCATTTATCAGCTTAACCCCGAGCCATCTGGGAAGGCTCGATCTCAGTATCTCCTCCTGCCAGGCCCTCGTCCTTTCGAGGAGCTTCCTGTACTTCCCGAGAAGGTACGCCGCAACCTCCCTCGCACATGAGAACCATCTGTTGTAGGCGTGGCCGTAGTTCGGCTTTAGGTCGGTATCCCCCAGAAGGTTGGGGAAGTACCAGGAGAGGACCATCGGTACCTCGACCTCCTCCTCGGGGCCGAGGTAGACCGTAGAGCATACGGCACCGAGGTTCCCTCTTCCCGAGGAGTTGTCGAGCTTCCCCTCCTCGGAAAAGACCCTCCAGAAGTCCTCCCTCCCAGGGGACCATCCGGCCATGTACGTGATCTCCCCTGCCCCTGCCACCAAGAAGTACTCTCCCTCCACCCTTGGGTCGGCCTTCCTCCGGGTGCTGCCGAAGAGGAGGCCCCCATCCTCGAAGGAGATGAAGTTCCCCCTCAGGTCCTCTATTTTAGCCCCTGGATACCCACCCACTCCGACGAGGTTCCTCCAGGACATGGCCACAGAGGCCCTCTTGGTCTTCCCGGACAGGTTGGCGAGGCGGAAGATGAATACAGCACCAGGGATGCTGGAATCCCTGTATCCCTCGGAAACGTCGTCCAGTAGGATGGGGGAAAAGGCCTCCAGCCTTACCCTCACCTCCCCCATCTCTGGATATCCTACCAGGGCCCTCGGGAAGAGCCCTTTATACTTTATCTCCCTGGCCTTAAGGGTCGCATATCCAGGGAAGCTGTGGGTCTTGAGGACCCTTGCCCCGAACCCTTCAACGAAGCAGGCTAAGAAGGCCCCGGGGATCCCCTGTGGGGTGACCACATAGTCCTCGGCAGGGCCTTCTGCGCATATTGGCAAGGCTGCGTTGTTATTGGTGGTGAGGTTAGTGAACTTGCCGTTCGGACAGAACTCCACCTTCCCAGCTCCTATGCCCCCGAGGGGGAGGCCCGAGTGGTTAAGCCTGCTTTTGCCTCTGTGCTTTATCATGGTTCCTACGATATTATGGGATGTTTACCAAACTCTCTGGCCGCCTTGAAATAGGCTTTAACGTTCTCCAGAGGGGTGCCACGGCTTACGGCTTCCCACCCGGGAGGTGGCAAGGCCGATCCGCCAGGTCTTCCCGTCGTACCCGGAATACCACAGTTTATACTCGTCCCCATCCCTGAAGGCACACGAGCACACTGTCGAAAGCCCTTCGGGGCCGAGGTCTACGATCGGCCTGCCGTGCTTCTTGAAGCTTAGGCCTGCGGTCCCCACCGTTTACTCCTCGTCCAGAAATTCGGTCGGTTCGTGCACGCGAAGCCGACCCGGTTCAACGATCCAGAGCTTCTTCTCAGGGCTTTCGGTCTCGAGAATTTGCGCCAATTGCAGGACCAATTGCAACAGCCTTCTA
>QNCW01000075.1 GCA_003645885.1 Candidatus Latescibacterota bacterium
AGCACGAGGTCGGAGCTCCGTATGAGGTGATAGACCCAGGGTTCCGTCGTATCCGGATGTAGGGGAGGAAGGTCTATAAGCTGTACCTGTATGTCCTCGTAGGGCATCATCCCGGGGGTGGGGAGGAAGGTGGAGAAGGGATAGGGAGCCACGAAGGGCCTAGCCCTGGTGAGCGCCGAAAGGAGCCTCGACTTGCCCGTGTTTGGAGGGCCGGCCAAGGCGGCCTGTCCCGCGCCCTCCTTCTTTATCCTGTCTATGGGGGAGGACCTCGAGACCTTGGGCTTCCTCTGGGCCTCCTTGGAGAGTTGGGCCAGCTTGCGCCTCAGGTACGCATGGAGCTTCTCCGTGCCCTTGTGCTTGGGCATTATGGCTATCATCTTCTTTATGGCCTCTATCTTCTCCTGCGGGGTCTTAGCCTGCCTGAACTCCTCTTCCGCCTCGAAGTACTGTGGAGGCAAGTTGGCCGGCATATCCTCAACCCTCCGATAGAACTTCCTGCGCCGCAGCTACCCCCTTCCCGAGCGGCACATCGTAACCTACATCCCGAAGCGCCCTCTCTAAGGCAGCCACGGCCGACAAAGTATCGAAGTCGTCCATGTAACCTAAGTGAGTTATGCGCACGACCTTCCCGGAGAGCTTCTCCTGTCCGCCGGCGAAGGTCGCCCCGTACGCCTGGGCCGCCTTCAGGAGGGCCTTCCCGTCCACTCCATCGGGGACCTTGACGATGGTGAGCACGTTCGAAGGGCTGTGCGAGAAGAGCTCGAGCCCTAAGGCTCCCACAGCCCTCCTCGTGGCCTCAGCGTGCCTTGCGTGCCTCCTCCAGAGCGACTCCAGCCCCACCTCCCTCAGTATCTTCAGCGACCTCGCCAGGCCCACCACGAGGGAGACAGCGGGGGTGTACGGGGTCTGGCCCTTCGAAAGCGACGAGCGGGCCTTGGCCAAATCCCAATAGTACTTGGGAAGGTCGGAGCGCTCCGCGGCCTTCCAGGCCCTTTCGCTTAAGGAGATGAACGCCAACCCCGGGGGAAGCATGAGCCCCTTCTGCGAGCCCGTGAGCACGACGTCCACCCCCCACTCGTCCATGGGGAGGGGGTGGGCACCTAAGGAGGATATCGCGTCCACCACGAGGAGGGCGTCCGCCTCCCTCGCAACCTCCGCCAGGGCCTTCACATCGTGAAGCACGCCCGTGGAAGTCTCGCTCTGGGTCGCAAGGACCGCTCTCACCTCAGGATGATCCCTCAGGGCCTTTCTCACATCCTCGGGGTCGACGGCGTATCCCCATTCGACATCTACCGCTACGTACCTCACCCCGTACGCTTCGCATATCTCCCCCCACCTCTCTCCGAACTTCCCCCCACGCACGACCAGGGCGGTATCCCTGCGTGAGAGCAGGTTGGCTACAGCGGCCTCCATGGCCCCCGTGCCCGAAGAAGTAAGTATGAGCACGGGGTTTTCCGTCTGGAACAGGTACTTAAGGTCCTCCTGCACCTGAGCGAAGAGCCTTCCGAACTCCTCCGAGCGGTGATGGACCACGGGCTTCGCCATCTCCAGGAGGACCTCCTCCGGGACCATCGTGGGACCCGGCGTGAAGAGCCTCTCCTTCATCTCACCTCCTCGTTCTCCTAAAAGCTTCCACCGGCATCCTCTTGAAGTCGGCTAATGTCGCATTGCCTCCTGCTAAAGTCCTTGCTCCTCTATTATGGGCTCCACATCCTTGAGCCACCTGTGAGCAGGGTCGTCGTACGGGATGAGGGCCCTCCCCTCCCCGGCCAAGATCCAGAGGTAGTACAGCCTGTACCCCGGGCCCGCCACGACAGGATGGTACCCCTTCGGTATGACTACGGTGTCCCCGTCCCTGACCACGTACGCTTCGTCCACCTCCCCATCGTCGGTGTATATCCTCTGTAGCCCGAAGCCCTGGCTGGGGCTGACCTTGAAGAAGTAGACCTCCTCCATATCGGACTCCTCGGGAGGCCTGTCCTCATCGTGGCGGTGGGGAGGGGAGCTGGACCAGTTCCCAGGGGGGTTCACGGTCTCGCCCACGAGGAGGTGTCGTGCCGGGACCTCCTGCCCGATCACATCCTTCACGTCCCTCCTCCAGTTCAGCTTCCCCACCGAACGGACCCTCACCTCCCCGGGGAATATGAGCCTCGGACCTCCCTCGGCGTCGGAAGGAGCCTTGCAGACCGCAACCTCCACATCCCCGACTCCGGTCACCCTCACCTCGTTTCCCGGGGGGACGAAGACAGCGTACGCCTCCCCCGAGAACACGTCCTTCCTCTCACCTATCCCTTCGTAGACCTCGACCCCGGCCCGGACCGTGCACCTCCCTCCCAGTATCACTAAGACCGCCTCCTTGGCCTCCGCATCCCACCCGTACTCCTCCTCGTCCCCGAGCCTCAGGAGCCCGAACTCTATGAACCTCGTCCTGGGGTCCCCTTCGGGCACTATCGGGACGAACCCGTGTCCTTCCTTGGCCCTTATGTGCCAGTCCATCCGGCCTCCTATTTCTCGGGCATGGCGTACCTGCTCTGCTCTAAGTAACTTGCCGCATATCCGGATGCGTAACCTGATGCGTAGCCTTCAGATGTATCCGCCACCTCCCCCTGAAGTTTCCTAAATATCCCAAGTTCCCTTTCGGCCTCCTCCTTCCTTCCGAGCTTGAGGAGGAGCCTCCCCAAGTTATAGTGGGCTGCGGTGTTCCGGGGGGAGAGCTTCACGACCTTCCTGAACGCCCTTACGGCCTCCTCGGCCCTGCCCATCTTGTCGTACAGGACCCCGAGGTTGTAGTACGAATAATGGTCCTGCGGGTCCAGGCTCACAACCCTCTCGAAGAGCTCCGCCGCCTCCGGGTACCTGCCCTGGGTCCTGTACACGAGCCCGAGGACGTATAGGGCCTTCCTTTGGTCCTCGGCCTCGTCCAAGACCTCCTTCAGGACCCCTTCCGCCCGTCCGAGCTGCCCCGCCCGGTAGAGCGCTATGCCGAGGTTCAGGCGGGCCTTGAGGTACCCCGGGTCGGCCTTAAGAGCCTTCTTGAACGCCTCAGCAGCGTCCTGCGGCCTGTCCTGCTCCAGTAGCTTCACCCCTTGGGCGTTGAACCTCCTGGCCTCGCCTGTCTCAACCTTCTTCACGCATCCGAGGGCGAGGGCGGACAACACGAGCATAAGCTTCAGCCTCATGGACACCTCCAAGTTGAGAGAGGAGCTTACTACCTTACGAGCACCGCTTCTCTGACCTTACGAAAGGTCCCAGCCTCCATCCTTATGAGGTACAGGCCGCTCGCCACTGGACGACCCGAACCGTCCCTCCCGTCCCAGACAGCCCTGTGCCTCCCAGCATCCTGCACGCCGTTTACCAGAACCTTCACTACCCTCCCGAGGAGGTCGTACACCACGAGCTTCACATGTGCGGCCTCCGGGAGGGTGTACACCACCGCCGTGGACGAGTTGAACGGGTTGGGGAAGTTGCGGCCTAAGGCGAACTCGGGGACTATCAGCGTCCCCTTTACCCCGGCATCCGAGACCCTGTATGCTCTATCCACCACGACGGCCTCCTCGACTTCCATCGCCCCGCCAAACTCTCCCCTAAAGACGAGCTTCGCTTTATCTCCCACACATGCGAAGGCGAGCTTTCCCCGTGTTTCTTTCTTCAACACAGGAAGCCTTGAGGACACATCCGCCCTCAAGAATTCATAAGCCTCGGGGTCGTAATTGAGCACGAGCCCGAACCCTTCGGCCCCTTCAGCTCTGACCTCCACCACGGGACCAAGGTCGCCGTATCTGACCTCGGCCGAAAGCTTGGGCCTCGTTCCTGCCTTCGCGCTTCCGCCCTTGTCGAACTGGGCGACGAACTTGAAGAAGTCCTCGAAGTCCACCCTACCGTCCCCGGTCAGGTCGAAGAGGGGGTCGAAGTCGGGTTCCCCGTGGCTCGTCCCGAAGTGGGCCACGAAGAGGGAAAAGTCTTTGAAGTCGACCACGCCGTTCCCGTCGAAGTCCCCGGAGAGTATCATCTCACGGTGAATTCCGGAATACCTCTCCCAAAGGGACACCATGAACTCGGGGACCTCCCCGCTTTCCAGGTACTCGGCGAACTCCTCGCTCATGAGCTTCTCGGGGTGGACGGGCTCGGTCCTGGACTTGGGTATCCTCATCACGAAGGAATAGTCCTCGGAGCACCCGTTCATGACCCAGAGGTTCTTCCCGTCGAAGTATATCCCCCAGGGGTCGAGCCTGTAGGTCGTTCCGCTTACGTCCACCTCGGTTATGACCTCGTCCGGCTCCCTCCTTTCCTCGGGCAGGCCATGGTAGATGTACAGCCCCTGCCCTGCGGAGATAAACAGGTACCTCCCGTCGTAGAACACATCGTGCACCCCTCCGCGGATCCCCTCGGATTCGCCCAGGATCAGGTCGGGTTCGGTTTCGTCCGTCAATCTCTCTATGCTTTTGTAGATTAGGACCTTCGAGCCTATATGTACGCCCACGAACAGGGTATCCCCGTAGATGAAGGCGGTGAAGGGTTCCATTATGCGCTCCCCGCCGGCCATAGTTAGGACGACGTCGGGCTTTTGGTCGTCCTCGGTGGGAACCGACTTCCACACGAGCACCTTGCTCTGCTCCCAGAACGAATTGCAGGCGACGAGCTTTCCGTCCCTGCAGCAGAGCCCCGTGGCAGCGCCGCCTCCCGTCACCCCGGGGATGTCTATCTTGACATCGGGAGGGCCATCCTCGTCGGGTACCCCGTCGTATATCCCGATGGCACCGCCCTTGCTTATCATGCACAGATATCGTCCGTCGCTGCTTACGTCCACGCCCCCCATGCTCAGGATGTACCAGTCCGGGTACCTGTAGTTCTCGGAGGGGATCTGTTCGAACACCCCGATATACTCCTGACCTGCCACGAAGAGCTTGTTATCTACTATCTCCAGTCCGTACTTGGGGTTCCTCGGCCACCAGACGCCGAGCATACAGTCCGCCTCCATACCGTTTTCGAGCTTGGATAGGTCGAAGGCCAACACGGCGGGATGGTAGAAGCCCTTGTCCGTTACGTAGAGGTGGCCCTCGTCCGCGGCCAAACCCCTGGCGCAGGTGAGGAAGTCCTTGCTCGGCGCGAAGTCCAGTTGGAGGTCTTCGAAGTCCTTTTTACCTATAACGTACGTCGCCAACATACCGTTGGAGAGCTTCTTCCTCTCGAAGACCAGGACCCTCCCGCCGTCGGGGACGAATATGTACCTGCCGTTGGAGGCCACGTCGTAGATCGAGGCGGTCAGCCTCCCCCTCAGGTCCTCCACCTGGTCCCTGCATTCGAAATCGTAGAAGCCTATGACGAAGTCCGCCGGGGCGTGGTCCCTCAGGTTGTGCTTGTCCCATATCAGGACCCTCCGCCCATCTGCCACGTAGAGGTATCTGTCGTCCACGTCGATGCCCGAGGGGAGCCCCGTGTTCGCCGAAGGTTCCCCCTCGCTCATGAGGTGCAAGTCCTTGAGGGGGCCCTCGCCCTCTAAGAACCGAACTATGTCGGGGTACACGACGACCGACCTGCCGCCGAAGCTTCCGCAGTTTGCCACGGTGTAGAGGTGCTCCCCGTCGAATGCTATATCGGTCACCTGGGAGCAGAAGACAAGTATCGGGTGGACCTCGAAGTTCGTCAGGTCGTACGCCAAAAGCCTCAGGTTCCCGGTGTCGGCTATGAAGAGCCACCTGCCGTCGGTTGCAAGCCCCTGAGGATGGTTCAGGCCGTACAGGTCGTCGCTCGGAACCCTTGAGAACATGTCCTTCTGACCTATGACCTTCACAGGTTCACTTCGGTCCGTAAGGTCCTCGAGGTCGAAAACCAGGACCCTGTTGTTGCACGCATCGGAGACGTAAAGGTACCTGCCATCGCTCGCTATTCCGCCCGCGACGTGGTTGCCCAAGGTCATGAACCTGGGACCACCGGAGTTCGTGGGCCACATGGGGGTCATGACGACCAGGTCGACTACGGGGACTTCGGGAAAGAGCCGGCCTTCGGGTTCGGAACCTGCAGATCCGAAGACGAGGAGTCCGACGAACAGTACGACACCCAGCGAACTGCACCCATACTTCATGTCCTACCTCCCTAAGACCTTCATCACGATAATGTCACCTTCCTTCCCTCCTCGGCCGATATGTAGGCCGCCTCCAACACCTTCATATTATACCACCCGGCCTCGCCGGGCGCAAGGGGTTCCTCCCTTCCCTCCACGACCCTCGAGAAGTGCTCGACCAGCTCCCTGTATAGGTCAGCGTACGGAACCTCCACCACCTTCCCCCCCGAAGTTATCCTCCACCCCTGGGTGTGGGGGGATTCGGCCTCCACGAAGGCAGAGCCCTTGGTCCCGTACACCTCTAAGAACCTCCCCATCGCAGGAACCCCGAAGCTCACGAAGGCCTCCCCGAAGCCCCCTCCCGCGAACTTCAACCCAACTTGGGCGGTGTCCTCCACGGGCCAGGAGAACTCCCTGTTTCCGACCTGGGCCCAGACCTCCTCGACCTCGCCGAAGAGGAAGCAGAGGAGGTCCAGTGCGTGCGAACCTATGTCCATGAGCACCCCACCTCCCGAAAGCCTCGGGTCCAGCCTCCACTCGCCCTGGTTCCTCGGGGTATACTTCAGAAGCTGCACCCTCGCTAAGACCAGCTCGCCGAGCTCGTCTAAGACCTCCCTTAAGGCACGGACCCCCGGATGGAACCTGAGCACGAAGGCCAACATGAGCACGACCCCTGCCCTCCTACAGGCCTCCACCATCTCCTCCGCCTCGGCTGGGTTCATCGCCATGGGCTTCTCACACAGCACGTGCTTCCCGGCCTCCGCAGCTTTGAGCACGAACTCCCTGTGGAGGTAGACCGGGGTAGCCACATGCACCACTTCCACCTCCGGGTCCTCGAGGACCCCCTCTGCCCTGTCGTACCACGCCTCGGCACCGAACTTACGGGCTATGCTCTCCGCCCTTTCTATGTCCCTCACCATGACCGCCCTGAGGCGGGCACCCTCGGCCTTAACTATCGCCGGTATCGTCCTCCTCTTAGCCACGCCTCCAGCCCCTATTATCCCCCACCTGAGCATCTATCCCCCTCGGTTCAACCTCTCCAAAAGCTCCCCCACCTTCCTCCTGCGGGCCTCCAGCACCTCCGGGTCGTGCGTGTACTCCGTGAAGGAAGGGCAGACCTCCTTCAGGTCCAACAGCCTCTCCCCCTCGGCCTTAAGCTCAGGGTCCACCCCCTTCCTCGAGATGGCATCCCTGAGGAGGTAGAAGTACTCGTAGTCCTCTATCCCGTCCCTTATAAGCTCCGACCTGACGGAAGGTACCGGTCCCTCGGGCCCCGGATAGAAGAGGGAGCCGTCCCCGTTCCCTCCGGGGTACGACATCGGGTCCTCCCAGACGTCAGCCTTCCAGCAGTTCACGGCCCAGTAGAGGAACCCATCTATCCCGTACCTCCAAAGCATCCAGAAGACGAGCCTGTGCTCCACGCCCGGATAATCTATCGCCCAGATGTTGGGGTAGGGATGCTGTGCGCCTATACAGACGTAGAGCCATACCTCCTCCCCCTCGGCCTTCCTTTCCTCGAAGAACTCCGGACAGTAACAATCTATGTGGGGGACCCATATGTCCACGTACCCCACGAGGTCCTCGTAGGCCGGCCTCCCCTCCTCCCCGGGCCGCCACTCCGTGGCCCCGTACCCCAAAGTTAACAAAGTCTTAAGGCCCGGCGCAACCTCCCTGACGAACCCCAAGCACTCCCTGACCTGCGGGAAGTTGAGCACTGTGGGCTCGTCTATGGGGAAGATGTACGCAAGGCCGAGCCATCCCTTTTCTTTGAGGTGCTCCACCGTCTCCCTCAATATCTCCTCCGATATGCGCCTTTGGGCCTCGCCCGAGAACTTACCTACCCTTCCACCCCATCCTCCCGGCACCCTGGCCCACCAGACGTTGAAGCCAGTAAGCCCATGCTTCAGGTAAAATTCTATATCCCTGTCGAAGGGCCTCCAATCTATGCTCACGGAATCCCCCTCGACCCTCACGACGGGGGAGGCGACATCTAAGTCGCTCATGTGGTGCCTCAGAAGCTCCGTCCTGAACTCCCTCAAGATTTCCTCCTCCCTTTCCTTCCCGTACCTATCCCTCACCCAGTACCTCATGATCTGGAACCAGTTCCTGAGGTGAGGCCTGCGGGGGAGCGAGAAGTCCCAGACCCTGAGGACCACGGGAAGCTCTGCCGGTTCCCCTTCCTCGGGCAGGACCCTGAGCATCCCCCTGTAGACCCCCGGCTTCGCATCCTCGGGCACGTGGACCGTAAGCCACAAGGAGCGGACCTCCCCCTCGGGCAGGTCGAAGGGTTCGAAGGGCAGGAGGGGGTCCGGGAAGGACCCGGGCTCCTCGTACGAGCCCACCGACGGCTTCCTCACCCTCACATATCCCACGAGCCTGAGCTCCACGTCCTCCCCTCCTATCGCTCCGGGGCCTACGAGGTCGGAGACCTCCGCCCTCACCGACCTCAGGGAGTCCCCGAACGCTACGACCACGACCTGCGCCGGCTCGTACTCCCCCCTGCATGCGTAGAGCCTCAAAGTGTCGGCAGGTTCCCCACGGTAGGGCCTATCGGGCCTCACCTTGGTCATGGGACTTTCGGCGCAGAGGGCATAACCCAGCTTCCTCAGCTCACCAGGAACCTTCCTCGCTAAGAGGGCCAACGCCACCTCCCTCTCGAACCAAGGAACCTCTTCGGCCAGGGCTCTGAACCTCGCCTCCCTTATGGCGACCTGCCTCCTGGTCCGGCACCTCCTCAGCCCCTCGACGAGCGCAGCCAGCTCCCTCTTCCTCGTACATATCTCGGCGGCCAGCCGGGCCTCCCGGGGATATAGCTTGGGGAAGAGGGCCTCCCTGAGGGCCCCGAGGGAGGAGTCCAGAAAGGCACACTCCTTCAGTAAGGTCCCCTTGGCCAAGGCCCCGAAGTCCAGATCGAACCCCGAAACCTTCCCGAAGTTCCACGGCTCGTGGAAGGACTCACCGCAGGAAGCCCACGCGCTCAGCTCCCCGTGGGGGTGCTCCTCCCTGCAGAAGTTCGCCCTCCAGGTCCCGGCGACCTCGGAAGTCAGGCCGAGCTCGTGTAGGGGTATGGCCATCTCCACGGTCCAGCCGTCTTCGCCCCTTCGGACGGCAGCCCTCCAGGGGACGTCCCACCTGTCGTCCTTCCCGACCTCTTCCCTCTTGGTCCCCAGCAGGTTGACGAGGAAGTGGAAGTACTTGGAGGATTCCGGGAACGGAGCTAAGAACACCTCCACGCAGTCGTCCTCCCACACCCTCCCGTCGTGCTCCACGACCCGGGCCCTCGCCTCCCCCATCCTGTCCTCGGAGCACCTGAAGGCCACATATAGGCTATCGTCGTCATAGAGCAGGTAAGCCCATGTCCTCTGGGAGGCCGGCCTTCCGGTGCCCAGGAGCCTGAAGTCGTCCGCAACCCCCGCCTTCCCCCATACGGGCTCCAGTACCCCGTCCACGACCGGAGGCACTTCCGTCCTCACCGCCTCCATCTCCGGGACCGCCCACGCAGATACCCAGAACCATAGGACCCATATCACCATCGCCCTCCTCCTGACTTCAGCTCATAACCCACAGCAAAGATAACACAACCTGAGGTGGGGGTCAAGGAAGCATCGTCGAGGTTGACGATCGGCAGAGGATGTGCTATAATCTAAAGGATCGAGGTCTCGGAGAAATACCTGTAACTTTTTCCCCACTTCGTCCGTCCTATATAGTGAAGCCAGATGGGAACCTTATGGACCGAGGACGATTTGAGAGGCTCGTGGGCAGGTACAAGGACCGGATATACACC
>QNCW01000076.1 GCA_003645885.1 Candidatus Latescibacterota bacterium
GAGAAGGGTTCGGCCGTGTCCTTCAGACCCAAGAACTCGTCGGGGACCCCTGGATGCAGCACGAGGGCCGGCTTAGAGCGCAGGGGAAGGACCTCCCCGACCAGCTTCAAGGTGAAGTGGCTGTTCGTGATCACGCCGGCGGCGCCTCCGAACACGAGGTACACGAGGGGCCTTTTGGCAGGGTTCAGCTTCAACCTCCTGCGGAGCATAAGGACGTCGTTCCCATGGAAGAAGAGGAAGTAGGGGGTTCCGAACAGCTTATGGAAGATGAAGACGGGATACGAGAGGACGCTGAAGTTCCCGCACAGGACCACGTCGAAGGGGTACCGCCTGTAGACCTCCTTCATCCTCTCGTACCATATGCGGTACCTCCCCACGCCTCCGCCCTGCTCCACCCCGGACGGGCCCCCCGGACGGACGACCGCTATCCCATCCTTCGGGAAGTGGGAGGCGAGGCCTCCGTAATAGGCCGACATACCTCCGGGCTTAGGCGGAAAGTCCCGGGTCACCAAAAGGTACCTCATGCCTCACTTTACCTGCCTGAGGTACAGCCTCCTGTAAGGTCCCTCCTCGGAAATGAGTTCCTCGTGCGTACCCTCCTGGACTATCCTTCCGTCCTCGAGGACTATTATCCTGGAAGCATCCCGCACCGTCGAGAGCCTGTGGGCTACGACGAAGACTGTCCTGCCCTCCATGAGCCTGGCTATCGCATCCCGGACCAGGGATTCGGACTCGGGGTCAAGGGAGGATGTGGCCTCGTCCAATATCAGGATGGGAGGGTCCTTGAGGAGGGCACGGGCTATGGCGAGCCTCTGCCTCTGGCCTCCCGAGAGGTTCGTGCCCCTGTCCCCTACGACGGTGTCGTACCCCTGAGGAAGTTTCTCTATGAACTCGTGTGCGTTGGCAGCCTCGGCAGCACGGACCACCTCCTCTAAGGGCACGTCCGGCCTGCCGTAGGCTATGTTGTTCCTCACGGTGTCGTTGAAGAGGACGACCTCCTGGGAGACTATGCCGACCAGGTTCCTCAGGGAGCTGAGCCTGTACTCCCTTAGGTCTACGCCGTCTAAAAGTATCCTTCCCTCGCTCGGGTCGTAGAAGCGCGGTATCAGGTCCACGAGGGTGGTCTTGCCGGCCCCGCTCGGGCCCACTACGGCCAGGACCTCCCCCTTCCTGACGTAGAGGTCTATGTCCCTGAGCACGTAGGGACCCCCGTCGAAGGCGAAGGATACCCCGCAGAACCTTATCCCCTCCCTGAGGTCGTCGACCTCCAAGGTCCCCTCGTCCTCGACCTCGGTCTTCAGGTCCAGGACGGAGAATATCCTTTCGGCAGCCGATACCCCGACCTTTATGTTGCTGTAAGTGTTACCTATGTTCCTGATCGGCTGCATCATATAAAGTGAAGCGAAGAGGAAGGCCATGAACTCCTCCGGCCTCAGCTCCCCTCCTGAGAGCACCTGCCTTCCGCCGAACCAAAGCAGGAGCACGGCGCTCGCCGTGCCCAGGACCTCTGAGAGTGGGGAGGACAGCCTCCTCACCTTTGCGAACTTCACCAAGTGGCGCTTGAGCCTTCCTGTGGCCCTACGGAACCTCGACTGTTCGAAGGGCTCCATGGCGAAGGCCTTGACCATCTTTATCCCGGATATCGTCTCCTCCAAGGTCCTGGTTATCTCCGCCATCCCCTCCTGTGAGCGGACGGAGTACTTCTTTATCTTCCTGCCTATCCTCCGGATGGCCAGGTAGCTCGCCGGCACGAGGACCACGGCGAGCAGGGTGAGCTTCCAGGAGAGGATCACCATAACCACAAGGCAGGCCAGGACCGTGAAGGGATCCCTGAATAGGCCTATGAGGGAGTCCCTGAGGGCCTGGCTTAGGAGGGTTACGTCGTTCGTTATCCTGGAGATCAAGGTTCCGGTCGAGGTGTTGTGGAAGAACGACAGGGGCATATGGAGCAGGTGCGCGTAGAGCCTGTCCCTGAAGTTCTTTATGACACCCTGTTCCACCACGGCCATGAGCACGCTCTGAAGGTACCCCGCCAGGTTCTTGAGGAGCGTCACCAAGAATATGACGATGCAGAGCCTCAGAAGGGTCTCCTGGGGGGTCCTCCCGAGCACCAGACTATCGGTGTAATGCCTGAGCTTGGCCTTCAGGACTTCGGTCGGGCCCTTCGGGGGCTGGATGGGGGCCTCGTGGACCGTGGCCCTGGTCTCGGTGTGGAACATGTTCTTCATAAAAGGCGCTATGGTCCAGACGCTCACGCCCCCCATGGAGGCGTAGATTAAGGCCAAGATCGTGGCAGCCACGAACAGGGGCCAGAGGGGTCCTACACCCTTCAATATGCGGAGGAAGGTCTTCAGCATCGCACTTAAAGATAACGTCTCCTCCCTTGGGGAGCAAGGTTTTTGTTGGGCCTTGACCGAAGGGGAAGGTTGTGATATATTTCGAGATATACACTCCAACATAAGGAGGAAGGCGGTGTGGGAAGGTAAGCTTTCAAAGCGGGCCTTGGGGATGAAGGGCTCGGAGATAAGGAGGCTGTTCCGGCTTTCCATGCAGCCGGGGGTCATATCCTTCGCAGGAGGGCTTCCGGACCCCGGCTCCTTCCCGAGGGAGGAGGCGGCCTCGGTCCTCTCCCGTCTCCTCAGGGAGAGGGGAGAGGTGCTCCTCCAGTACGGGCCCGCCAGGGGGGACGAGGAGCTCGTGGAGGTCATAAGGGAGCGTATGGGGCGGAGGGGGATGGATGTGGGACCCAGGGAGGTGTTGGTGGTGAGCGGGGCCCAGCAGGGTCTGGACCTGTGCGCGAAGCTCTTCTTGGACCCGGGCGACGTCGTGCTCGTGGAGGCTCCGAGCTTCATAGGAGCCTTGGGGGCCTTCCGCAACTACCAGGCCGAGATGGTGGGCGTGCCCATGGAGGAGGATGGGGTGGACCTGGGGGCCCTGGAGCGCACCGTCGAAGGCCTCCTCGGGGAGGGGAGGAAGCCCAAGTTCTTCTATACGATCCCCAACTTCCAGAACCCCACAGGAACCCTAACATCTCAGGAGAAGAGGAGGGGGGTGCTGGAGCTAGCCCGCAGGTACGACCTACTTGTGGTCGAGGACGACGCCTACGGGGAGCTGGGCTTCGGGACGAGCGACCAGGAGGTCCGGCCCATAAAGGCCATGGACGAGGAAGGAAGGGTGATATACTTGGGGAGCTTCTCGAAGATAGTGTCCCCGGGCATAAGGCTCGGTTGGATGGCCGGTCCTGAGGAGCTCATAGACAGGTTCGAGATGGCGAAGCAGATGTTGGACGTGTGCCCGAGCCCCCTCATCCAAGCTATGGTCGTGGAGCTGCACAGGAAGGGCTTCTTGGACGAGCACGTCCTGAACTTGAGGGAGATCTACCGCTCACGCAGGGACGCCATGGTCTCGTCCCTCAGGAGGCACATGCCCCAAGGTGTGCGCTGGACCGAGCCTCTGGGAGGTTTCTACGTCTGGGTGACCATTCCTGAGGGAAGGGACGCACTGGACCTCTTTCACATGGCCGTGGAGAGGAAGGTGGCCTTCGTGATAGGTTCGGCGTTCTACCCGGACGAATCCGTCCGAAATGTCTTCAGGCTCTCCTTTTGCCACGAGAGGGAGGAGGTGATAGAGGAGGGCATAGGGAGGTTGGGGGAGGCCACCCGTGCCTTCCTGTCGGGGTGAAGGTAAGGACCATATCCCCGCAGGAGTTCAGGGAGCGTAGGAAGCGCCTCGCGGAGATATACAGGAGGGCGTACAGGGGCCTGGAGGCCTACGCTTACACTTCATCGTGGGAGGTCAGGTCTTACCTCAGGTGGCTTTATAGGGGGGACCCGGAGATGTTCTTAGTGGCCTACGAGGGAGGGGAGCCCGTAGGCTTCATCTCAGGCCACAGGTACTGGCACGACAGGCAGTTGGGGGAGGTCGGGAACATACATGAGCTTGTGGTGGACCCGGACTTCCAGGGCATGGGGATAGGGAAGGCCCTGCTTTCGGAGGCCCTGAGGAGGTTCTCCGGGGACCACGGGAAGGTCATGCTCTGGGTCGGGGAGGGGAACGAGAAGGCGAGGAAGTTGTACCTCAAGCTCGGGTTCAGGGAGGTCGGGAGGGCAGGAGTCTGGATAAAGATGGTCAAAGAACTGGAGGGGACATGGACAGAAGGGAGTTCATGAGGTTGAGCGCTGGGGCGGCCTTAGGCCTGCTCCTCCCCCCTCCCATCTGGGGGAAGGGGCCGGAGGTGGTGGTAGCGGAGGGGGACCCCGCAAGGGCCGTGAGGGCTGCGGTGGATGCGCTCGGAGGGATGAGGAGCATCGTAGGGCCAGGGGACCTGGTGCTCGTAAAGCCCAACATCTCCTTCGCAAGGCCCCCAGAGTGGTCCGCTACCACGCATCCCGTCGTGGTGGGGGAGGTCGTGAGGATGTGCTTGGAGGCTGGAGCCCGGAGGGTGGTGGTGGCCGACCATCCGCTCCACGATCCAAGGAAGTGTATAGACCGCACAGGAATAGGTGAGGCACTGAAGGGGATGAAGAAGGTCTCCATCCTCATGGCGGACAGGGAGAGGTTCTACCAGGAGGTGAAGGTCCCCAAAGGCAAGGTCCTGCGCAGGGTAAAGCTCCTCAAGGCCCTTCTGGAGGCCGACAAGGTGATCCATGTTCCTGTGGCCAAGTCCCACAGCGCCGCTGGGGTGAGCTTAGGGATAAAGGGGATGTTGGGGCTCGTGTGGGACAGGGGTTACTTCCACAGGACAGACCTGCACAGGACCATGGCGGAGCTTGCCACGGTCGTGAGGGCTGACCTCACGATCGTGGACGCCACCAGGGCCCTCCTCACGAAGGGACCCGGGGGGCCGGGGAAGGTGGCCCACCTGAACGCTGTGGTTGCGAGCAGGAGAGTTTTGGATGCGGACGCTGCTGCCGTGGGGCTCGCCCCATGGTGGGGGAGGAGGACCGAGCCCTGGGAGATAAAACACCTCGCTATAGCCGCGGACATGGGGCTCGGGACCCTCTCCCCCGAGGTGAAGAAGGTGCGGGTTTAACCCCGCCTCGCCTCGGCCACGACTTCTACGAGCTTACGGGCGTAGTCCCTTATCGCACCGAAGTTCCCCTCGGCGACGGCCTTCTTGTCCACGAGCTTCCCGCCCACGGCCAACACTTCAGCTCCTGCCTTTATGTACTCCCCTGCGTTCTCGACTGAGACCCCACCCGTGGGCACGAGGGGTACCTGGGGTAGGGGGGCCTTCAGGGCCTTTATGTATGCCGGTCCTCCTACGCTTGCGGGGAAGACCTTGACCATGTCCGCCCCGGCCTCCCACGCCCGCACGACCTCGGTGGGTGTGAAGGCTCCGGGTATCACGGCCTTGTCATACCTGTTGCAGAGCCTTATGGTCTCCAAGTCCGTTATGGGGCTCACGATGAACTCAGCGCCGGCGAGTATAGCGGCCCTCGCCGTCTGGGAGTCGAGGACCGTTCCGGCACCCAGCAGCATCCCCTCGGGCAGCCTATCCCTGACCTCCGAGATGACATTTATGGCGTCGGGCACGGTCATCGTGACCTCTATGCACTTGACCCCCCCGTCTAAGAGGGCGTCGAACACCGGGGACACCTTACCGGGATCGTCTATCCTTATCACGGCCACGACCCCGGTCTCCCTCATGAGGGCCAGCTGTTCGTCCTTCCGCATCCTTCCTCCTTTCGGCTATCCTCCGAGCTTGAGGGAAAAGAAGATGAAGGTTCCGTAGAGCGAAAGGAGCAGGACCGCCTTGGCACGGGTCAGGCGGTACCTGTGCCGCATGAGGACCAACATCGTCACGACGACGAAGAAGGCCCAGGGATACGAGAACCTTATGGTCTCGGGCTCCACGGTTATCGGATTGACCAGGGCAGCGGAGCCTATTATGAGCAATATATTAAGCACGTCCGCGCCCAATATGTTCCCCACCGAGACCTCGGCGTGCCCCTTACGGGCGGCGGCTATCGCTGTGCTGA
Source organism: Candidatus Latescibacterota bacterium (assembly GCA_003645885.1). Classification (GTDB taxonomy): domain Bacteria; phylum Latescibacterota; class 4484-107; order B68-G9; family B68-G9; genus B68-G9. The sequence goes on from QNCW01000076.1 coordinate 5,982, forward strand.
GTTCGGGGAGGGAGGTGCCTAAGGCTATCATGGTGAGACCTATCACGACCTCGGGGATCCCTAAGAACTTGGCTATGTCAAGGCCGGATTCTATCACGAGGTAGCTGGATACGAGCACGCCGGCAGCCCCTCCCGAGAAGAGAAGTAGGACCTTACCCAGGGCCATGGGCGCCTCGGCCGCATCCAAGGGCACCCCGAACTTCCCCTTCTTCCCGGCCCGGACTATGTAGGCGTAGTATCCTACCAAGAGCAGCACGAGGACGAGGCCCTCGGGCCTGCTTATGTGGAAGTCCCTGGCGAAGAGGAAGGAAAGCCCGAACCCGCCCAAAAGGAACGGGCCTATGCTCCTCAGGACCCTCCTGTCCACGGCCACGCTCCCTGCAAGCAGCACCCCCACGGCCAGTACCAGCCCGTCGTCGGCCACCACGGACCCAACCCCGTTCCCTAAGGCTATCTCGGGATGCCCGAGCCATGCTGCCTGGACGGATACCGCAAGCTCGGCCGACGTCGTGGCGAGGCCCACGAGCACGACCCCGACCGCCGTCTTGGAGACCCTGAACCTCTCCGCAAGCCCCACCGCACCTTCGACGAACCACCCTGCGCTCTTAAGTAGGAGGGCGAAGGCTCCCGAGAACACGAGGAAGGAAAGCACTATTCCCAACTTCCCCTCCCTGTCCTCCTCAGGACCTCGCCTGCGGCCTCCCCTCGGGTGGAATGCTGAGGGCTTGAGGACCCTCGCAGGCCGGACGAGTTCCTCGGTCGCCTCGCCAGGTCCGAACCCCCTGACAGTAGCCCTGAGTGCGCCGTGCGGGACCGGGGTCCAGACGTTGACCACGACCCCCTGCCCCAGAGCCCCTGGCGGGATCGGTCGTCCGAGGGAGCTACGCCGAGGCCGCAGTTTCCCACCATCTCTGTCGTTATCCCCTGGTAAGGGTCAAGTCCGAGAAGGAGCGCATGCCGGGGCAGACCACCTTCCCGCCGAAGACGGAGCGGCCCTATCACAATATAAATTATACCTCCCCCGAGGGCAAGTTATGCTTGCCAAGGCCCGGGGAAGCGATTATATTCGGGTGGGGAAAGGAGGGAGATATGTCGGAGCTTCGCTGGAACCCGATCCTCAAGGAGTGGGTGGCGACCGCAACCCACAGGATGGACAGGCCACAGCTTCCCAAGGATTGGTGCCCGTTCTGTCCGGGCTCGGGGAGGGTGCCCGAGGACTACGATGTGTACATATATCCCAACGACTTCCCGACATTCAGCATCCCCCCTCCGGAGCCCTCCGTGGAGGGGACGGAGCTTTTCAAGGTGGCGCCTTCTGCTGGAGTGTGCGACGTGGTGCTCTACACCCCCGAGCACGACACCACTTTGGCCCAGCTTCCGGTCCCCCACATAGCTAAGCTCGTGCGCCTTTGGAGGAAGAGGTTCGGGGAGCTTGCTGAAATGGACGAGATAAAGTACGTTTTCATATTCGAGAACAAGGGTGAGGTCATAGGGGTCACCATGCCCCACCCCCACGGACAGATATACGCCTTTCCCTACGTACCCCCTAAGGTCCAAAGGGAACTGGAATCTGCTGAGGAGCACTACGGGAGGACCGGCAGGTGCCTTTTCTGCGACGTGGTGGAGGAGGAGAGGAGGGACGGCAGGAGGGTCCTGGCCGAAGGGTATGGGTTCTTCGTGGTGGTCCCCTTCTATGCGAGGTGGCCCTTCGAAGTGCACATAACTTCGCTCAGGCACATCGGGGACATAAGGGAGTTTTCTGAGGAGGAAGTAGAGGGCCTGGCCAGGGTCCTGAAGTTCGTGCTCACGAAGTACGACAACCTTTACGGCTTTTCATTTCCGTACATGATGGTCCTCCACCAGGCCCCTACGGACGGGAGGGAATATCCCTACTACCACTTCCACATAGAGTTCTACCCCCCGTACAGGAGCAGGGATAAGCTGAAGTACCTCGCAGGGTGCGAATCGGGGGCGGGAACCTTCATAAACGACTCCTCGGCCGAGGAGAAGGCAGCGCAGCTCAGGCAGACCCCTCCCTACACCTTAGATGAGATAGATCCGGAGGAGGGATGAGCCTGGATGCTGCGGATATCCGAACAAGCAGCCGAAAGATGGGCCATGTCCACCGCCTCGGAAGGAACTGCGTCCTCGAGCAAGTCGTCAGGGGTGTGCACGTTGGCACGAACCTGGCACTTTTACATCCCACACACATTCCTCCTTCAAGGGGCACCTCCCGCACTCGGGCCTCAGGGCGTGACATATCTCCCTTCCGAAGCGGATGAGGTTGAGGTGGAGGGGATAGGCCATGCCCTCCGGGACCGATTCCCCGAGGAGCCTGTGGGCCTCCTCGAGGGAAGTTCCAGGGGGGATGAGGCCGAGCCTTTCGCTCACCCTGCGGATGTGGGTGTCCACAGGGAAGACTTCCTTTCCGCAAGCGAAGAGCAGCACGACGCTTGCGGTCTTGACCCCGACGCCCTTAAGGCCGCAGAGGAGTTCCATGGCCTCCCGTGTATCCATATCGCATATGGGAAGGAAGAAACCTCCGAACCTCTCCCTCGTCCACCTGAGGATCCCCTTTATCCTCTCCGCCTTGAGCCCCGAGAGCCCGCCGACCTTTATGGCCTCGGCGACCTCCTCTGTGGGCGCCCCGAGGACCTTTTCCCAAGTGGGGAACCTCTTTTTCAGGTTGCTGTACGCCCTGGCGCTGTTCCTGTCGTTGGTGTTCTGGGAGAGCACGGTCCTTACGAGGACCTCCAGGGGGTCCCTGGGACCTGGCCACTCGGGGACTCCGTAGAGGGCTTCCAAGGTCTCGGCTATGCGGAGGAGCTTGTCCATGGCTCGCAGAGGATGTCCTTCCCCTCTACGAAGAACCTCACGGGAAGGAAACGTTCTACAACCCAGATGTTGGTCCTCGCATGTTCGGTTACCCGGGAGGCCCTGACTTCCATCCTCTCCCCGTGGTCGAGGGCCGAGAACGCCATAAAAGGCAATATCTGGTCCGCCATCCATTCGTCCAACGGGGCTTCGGACTCCACCTGCGCCCTCAGAAGCTCGGCGGCCTCCCTCCCGACCTGCTCCGCCCTTTTCCCCCTCTCCCCCAAGGCGTCGCCTCCGAGAACCCCACCTTCGTACCTCGCCCAGGCGTGGAGGCAGGAACCGGGGCTTTTGGACTCAACGTAGTGGAGCTTCACCTCCGCCTCGGGGAAGACCCTCAGGAAGGCCTCGGCCTGGCGCTCGGCGACCCCAGCCTTCCTGAGGCCCTCCGAAGCTATGCTCTCGGCGTATATGCCTTCGAGCTGCCCCCTCTCGACGAACTTCACCCGACCGAGCTTGCCGGGGGAGACCTTGGCCTTGACCCTCCCTCCTCCCTTGGGGTAGAACCCGTGGCGGACTACCTCCACATCGACCTTTATCCCGAGCTGGGCCAGGTACCAGCAGAGGACGTCCCTGAAGTACCCCACCGTAGGGCTCCAGGCCACGCACGTCCCGCCCGTAAGGTCGAACTGGACCTCGCCCCCGGCCCGGAGGGCTACGGGAAGCAGGGTCTGGAGCACGAGGGTCACAGCTCCTGCCGTGCCGACATCTACCCTATAGGAGCCCGGACGGACCGTCCCGGGACGGAACGTGACCTCCGAGGACCCCACCTCGTCCCCTTCGACCTCGGCTTCGCACATCCTTGCGGCAGCCCTGAGCCCCACGAGGTGCTGGGGCCTGAGGCCGGGATTGGGCCTCCTGCTCCTGATGCTGTGTATGCGGCAGGGGATCCC
>QNCW01000077.1 GCA_003645885.1 Candidatus Latescibacterota bacterium
GGGATGCAGGTCGCACCTTATCTCTCCCCTGAGTTCCGGAGGGGAGAAGAACTTCCCCACCTCCAGAAGCTTCCCGTCCTCGGGCCTGAAGAGCAGCAGGTGCCTCATGGAATCGTGGTCGGGGTCGGTGTCGGTGAGTATCCACCTCCTGTCGGGAGAGTACGAACAGTGTCCGTCCTGGGTGAGTACCCCCTCGCCCACTACCTCCCTCCTTCCGGTCAGATCCTCGAACAGGAAGAACCTGTCCCCCACATCCCTCTGTGTGGCCCAGGCGAGGATGTGGCTCTGGTCCCTCCAGTCGAAGTGGGAGACCATCCCGTGGTCCGCCACACAGTAAAGCTCCGAGCCGTCGGGACGGGCCGTGAACATCCTGGTCCACCAGCCCCCATCCGGCCTCTTCCACCTGTGGAGGAAGAGGAACCTCGTCCCGTCGGTGTTGACCTGGATGTGGTTGAACCAGTGTTCGGTATCGTCCATCGTGGGGTCGTGCCCGAGGGAGGCCACCTCCGCAAGCGAGATTATGAGCTTGCGTTCCCCCGTCCTCATGTCCATCCACCATATCCCGTCCCCCTCGGGGGCGGGCTCGCCCTCGTGAGGGTCCGGAACGCCCACATATCCGTACCCCGGCCTCGTGCGGGCGACCCTGGAGAAGTTCAGGGTGAGGGCGTAGCTCCCGTCAGGGCTGAGGGCGTAGATAGGGAGGGGGAGGATGCGGGACCTTCCGGTGCGGACATCGAGGACCCTGGACACGAACCTTCCTCCCTCCCTGTCGTTGTAGATTATCTCCTCCGGGGCCGAGGGCATCCACTGGAGCATGCAGCCCTGCTGCCAGCACCAGGCCTTGGTCTTGGCTATGGGGTTCCACCTGGCCCCTTCATTCAGGTCTATGAGTCCTATGACAACTTCGTCCTCGGGGGTGGGAGGACGGTCCACGAATCCTACCTCCATCCCAAGCATGTACCTTCCGGTGGAGTCCCAGGGGGACTTGTCGTAGTACCCGAAGAAGTGGTGCTTCGGGCCCGAGGTCACGGGCCTCATACGGAACGGAGGGTTCAAGGCGAAATCTGACATCGTGGCCTCCTTTTAAAACCGTCCTTTTAATATAATTCCTTTGCCTTCCTCGGGCAACCCGGTTTGAAGGGTCGAAAAGCTTGACAAGGCGACGGTGAAGGGTATATATTTTGAAGGAGCCTTCGGGAAACCAAACGAAGTAACCAAGGGGGAGAATTGTTCGGAAGGAGAAGGGAGAAGTCCTACCAGGAGATCGAGGAGTACAGGAGCCTGATGGAAGTTCCCTCGGAGTTCGAGGACGGGTTCACCCTCAAGACCTTCTTGGGGGTGCTCTTCGTAGCGTTCGTAATGATCCCGGGGAACATTTACCTCAAGCTGATGATAGGTGGCAGTATAGGGGCGGCGGCAGAGTGGGTGACCATAATACTCTTCGCCGAGATAGCCAAGAGGTCGTTTACGACCCTGAAGAAACAGGAGGTTTACGTCCTCTGGTACGTAGCAGGGGCACTGATAGCAGCGGACACGGGGGCGTTCGAGGGCCTCATGTGGAACCAGTACCTGGTACAGTCCCCGGCAGCCAAGCAGTTCGGGATAACGAAGCTCATACCGTATTGGGTGGCCCCGCAGCCCGACTCCCCCGCCATAATAAACCGGACCTTCCTCCACAGGGACTGGCTGGCTCCTATCCTCCTGCTCATAGCTGGCATGCTCATATCCAGGGTCTCCTGGTTCACCATGGGGTACGCCCTCTTCAGGCTGACGTCCGACGTCCAGAGGCTTCCGTTCCCCTTCGCCCCCATCACGGCCCAGGGAGCCATAGCCCTGGCCGAGAGCACAACCGGTCAGGAGACGTGGAGGTGGAGGTGGTTCAGCATAGGGGCTATGATAGGCCTGGCCTTCGGGGCGATATACGTCGGCCTTCCGGCGGTCACGGGGGTGGTGCTCACCAAGCCCCTCCAGCTCATCCCTATCCCCTGGATAGACCTCACCCGGATCACGAGCAGCTTCGTCCCGGCCACTCCGATAGGTTTCACGGCCCACCTGGGCACCATATTCAACGGGTTGGTGCTCCCGTTCTGGGCCATAGTGGGGACTTTCTTGGGAGTGGTCGTGCACACCGTAGCCAGCCCCATCCTCTACAAGGCCGGCCTCCTTCCACATTGGAGGCAGGGGATGGGGGTCATAGAGACTTTCTTCGTCACCAGGGTGGACTTCTGGATGAGCTTCGGGATAGGGATAACCTTGGCCATAGCCCTCATAGGCTTCTACCAGGTCTTCTCCACCCTCTTCAGGCGAGGTGCTAAGCTCAGGTTGAGGGCTTCGAAACCTCCACCGGGCCGTGGGGACTTCCCGGTATGGATAGCCTTGGGGCTTTATGTGCTCTCGACCTTCGCCATACTCGGGATAGCGAAGGTCCTGCTTCCGGACTTCTCCAGGTTCGCTTGGTTCTTCCTCTTCTTCGGGTTCATATATACCCCCATCCAGTCCTACATAAACGCTATGCTCTGGGCCACGGTAGGACAGACGGTCTCAATACCCTACGTCAGGGAGGCGACCATAATCCTGAGCGGTTATAGGGGTGTGGACATATGGTTCGTGCCGATACCTGTGGCGAACTACGGCGTTACCGTCCAGAAGTTCAGGGTCACGGAGCTCACCGGGACCAAGTTCACCAGCCTCATAAAGGCCGAGGCGTTCATGGTCCCCATAACCCTCTTCACCAGCCTCCTATATTGGTCGTACATATGGAAGCTCGCCCCCATACCTTCGGCCTCCTACCCCTACGCCCAGCTCTTCTGGAGGCTGAGGGCGTACCAGCAGTGCCTATGGATAACTGGGACCTTCAGGGCCGAACTTAAGGTCAGGGGGGACACGATAGCTTGGCAGCCGGCCAACCTTACGGACAGGTCCTGGTGGTACTGGAGGGTGAGGGCCGTGGACATGGACAGGCTGGCGGACGCCCTGATAGAGGAGGGCAAGCTCTCCCCCGAGGGGAGGGAGTCGTTCGTCACAGGAAGGCTCGACAGGGAGGCCATAGAGAAAGCCTTGGAGTTGGACGACGTGATGGGACCGTGGTCAGAGGTGAGGGCCCTGTTCACGGACTTTGAGAACAAAGGGAAAGTGCCCGAGAAGTTGAGGACCCTCCCGGAGCTTAAGGAGAAGGTGCGGGTGCTTCCGGACCTCAAGGTGGAGCTCATAGGGCCCGAAGATGGAGTGGTGGTCAGGACGGCCATACCGGAACTCAAGATAAAAAGGACCCCGAGCCCAGAAGGAGGTCACATACGGTACTATTACGAGATAGACCTCGACCCGACTTTCACCAGCCCATGGAAGCAGACTTCCACCGACGAACCTTGGCTCTTCCAGGCCATAAAGCCCAGGGTGATAGGAGCTGGGTTCGTGATAGCTTTAGGGAGCTACGTAATCCTCTCGCTCTTGGGGCTTCCCGTACTCCTCATATTCGGGTATGTAAGGAGCCTCACCAGCGTCCCACATTGGTTCGCTACCGAGATAATAGGAGCCCTCCTTGCGAGGTACTACTTCTGGAAGAAGTACGGGAAACAGCAGTGGAGGTTGTACGCCGCCGTCTTAGCCGTGGGGTTCGCATGCGGCATGGCCCTCACGGGTATGGCGGCGATAGCGATAGCCCTGATACAGAAATCGGTGTCGGTGTTGATATTCTGATCACCTCGCTCGGTTCCCCATGAAGTGGACATGGTTCGGATGGCAGGGGCTCTCGTTCCCGGTCCCCGAGGAATGGAACCTCGGCAAGATAACCGGGGACGCCCGGTCAGGCTCTGTGAGGCTCGACGACGGAGAGGTGGTGAGGGTGGAAGCCGAATGGAGGGAACTGGAAGGGAGGGTCCCGGGCGTCACAACCTTGGTGGACAGGTATGTGGAGAAGTTGACAAAGAGGGCGTCCAAGTCGGGAGCCCGCATCGAGGTTAAAAGGAGGGTCCAGCTCATCCCCGAAGGAAGCCTCCCCGACAAGGATTGGGAGGTCTTCGTGTGGAGGGGGGAGGCGAGGGCCTACAACCTCGCATGGAGGTGCAGGACCTGCGGGAGGATAGGGCTCTTGAGGGTCTTCGCCAAGGGCAGCGAAGATATAGGGAGGTACGCCGGGAGGATCTTCTCGAACTTGGAGGACCATCCCACCGAGGGCAGGAGGCTCTGGGGGATATACGGGATGGTCCTGATGGTTCCGGAGGGCTTCAAGCTGGAGGAGCACAGCCTTCGCACGGGACATATAAGGCTCGCCTTCAAGGAGGGTGGAAGGACCTTGACGGTGGATAGGGTGAGCCTCGCCGACATAATGCTCAGGGGTAGGACCCTCAAGGATTGGTTCCTGGATTTTTTCGACAAGTCCTTGAGGGACTTCGAGAGACCCTCATTCGAGGGCACGTCCTTTTTGGGCCATCCGGGCTTGAGGGTCTTCGCTCCTCCCAAGAAGCTTTGGAAGAGGCCCTTCTTCCCGACCTTCGACAGGGTGAGACGTTCGCTGTTCCTGAGGGGGTGCATCTGGCGCTGTGACGACACTAATACGCTCTGGGCGGTGATGGCAACTTCCAAGGAGAGGGACGACCTTTTGGCAGAGGAGGTCACGAAGGATGTCTCGTGCCACAAAAGCTCGCATAAGCCGGGAAGCGATGCTCAGGTCCCGTCCGGTTCGCAATTCCCAGGTCAGATGGGAGCTGGACGATAACGGGGAGGTGGTGATAACTTTGGAGCTCAGGAAGGACTGGAAGACCAAGCTCCTCTCCAAACTCTTCTACATCCCCAAAAGGCGACGCATAAGCTTGGACGAGGTGGGCTCCCGGATATGGGAGCTCTGCGACGGGGACCACACCGTTCGGGACCTAATAGAGTTCCTGAGGAAGAAGTATAAGCTCAACCCTAAGGAGGCCGAGGTCTCCCTCACTAACTATCTCAAGCAACTTGGCAAGAAAAGGTTGGTCGCATTCGCCGTTCCGATGCGGGAGGGATCATGAAACTTTTAGCTTTTCTTCGTCGGCCGCAGCCCCTCGGCGAGGAAGGTCACGGTGGAGTAGCCGAGGCCACGGCCTTCAGAAACGCCCTTACCTTCTCCGGATCCTTGACTCCCGGAGCCCTTTCCACCCCACTGCTCACGTCCACCCCGAAGGGCCTCACCTTGGCTATCGCCTCGGCGACGTTTTCCGGCGAAAGCCCTCCTGCCAAGATCACCGGTCCGTATTCCTTCGCCCTCAGGACCGTATCCCAGTCGGCGAGCTTCCCCGTTCCCCCCGGAAGCTCGGGGTGGTACGCATCCAGAAGGAAACCGTTCACCCTGTAGAGAGCAAGCCTCGAAGGGTCGAACTTCTTTCCCGTCCTGAAGGCCTTTATTATCCTCACGTTCCACCCTGTGCAGTACCCAGGAGGCTCCTCCCCGTGGAACTGGAGGACGGACAATCCCACAAATTTGGCTATCTCCTTAACATCCCTCCTCGGAGCGTCCACGAACACCCCGACCACGTCCACGAAGGGAGGAAGGAGACGGGCTATCTCCCTCGCCTTCTGAGGGGATACGTACCTCGGACTCTTTTTATAGAACACCAGCCCTATGGCGTCGGCACCCGCCTCGACGGCTGTGAGCGCATCCTCCGGAGAGGTTATCCCGCATACCTTAACCCTTACCCGCATTTAACGCCTCCTTCCAACCCCTGAGGAGTTCCTCCGGAGCATCCGAACGCATGAGGGCCGTCCCGACCAGGACGGCATCTATCCCGGCGTCCCGGAGGCGCAGGAGGTCCTCGGCGGAAGAGATCCCACTTTCCGCCACCACGAGCCTATCCTCGGGGACGAGCTTGGAGAGGCGCAAGCACGTGTCGAAGTCTACCGAAAATGTCTTGAGGTTCCTGTTGTTTATGCCCACAACCTCCACATCCGCCTCTAAGGCCATCTCCAGCTCGTGCTCCGTGTGCACCTCCACCAGGGCCTCCATTCCGAGGCTGTGGGCTATCTCTATGTAGTCCGTCAGTTGAAAGCGGGAGAGGATGGAGGCTATAAGGAGGATCGCATCCGCTCCGGCGGCCCTGGCGTAGTATATCTGGCGCGGATGGACGACGAAATCTTTGCAGAGCACGGGAAGCGTACAGGCCTCCCGTGCCCTCCTTACATCTTCCAGACTTCCTCCGAAATACCTCCCCTCCGAGAGAACCGAGACAGCGTCCGCTCCTCCCTCCTGATACCTCCTCGCCCTCTCCGCCGGGTCCGCACGAGGGGAAAGCTCCCCCGCCGAAGGAGCCCTCCTTTTGAACTCAGCTATTATCGAAAGCCCCTCCCCCTTAAGGGCAGCTCGGAAATCCCTCGCATGCGGGGCACTCAGGGCATCGGAGATTACGTCATCTATCCTCCTTAGGTCCCTTCCTACATCCTCCGCCCTGTTCCGGAAGATCTCCTCCAGTATCGTCATCTTCACCCCCTCGTAAATTTCCTAAGTTCTTCAACCTTATCCCAGGCCTTACCGGTATCTATAGCCTCCTCGGCCATCTTTATCCCTTCCTCCCAGGAAGAGGCCTTCCCGCCCACCCATATGGCAGCTCCTGCGTTCAACACCACCACATCCCTCTTAGGCCCGGGCTCCCCCTTTAACACCCTTTCGGCTACCTCTACGTTCGTCCGGACGTCCCCTCCGGAAAGTTCTCCCACCTTCGCCCTTCCGAGGCCGAAGTCCTCCGGAACCACCTGGTAGGTGCGCACCTCCCCGTCCCTAAGTTCCCCTACGAAGGTGGTCCCGCAGACCGTGGCCTCGTCCATCCCTTCCCCGTGCACTACCAAGGCCCTCTCAGCTCCGAGGCCCTTCAGTACCTCGGCCATCTGTTCGACCCTTTCTGGGGAGTATACCCCCAAAACCTGTCGGCGCACTCCAGCAGGATTAGTTATAGGGCCCAGGAGGTTGAAGAGGGTCCTTACTCCTATCTCCCTCCTGGGCCCTATGGCGTACTTCATAGCCCTGTGCAGCAGGGGGGCGAACAGGAACCCGATCCCTACCTCCTCCACGCACTGGGCCAGCTTCTCGGGGGGAAGGTCCAGCCGGACCCCTAAGGCCTCCAGGAGGTCGGCCGAGCCGCATCTAGAGGAGACCGAACGGTTACCATGCTTGGCCACAGGGACGCCTGCGCCCGCGACCACGAAGGCCGCCACCGTGGATATGTTGAAGGTCCCCGCACCGTCCCCTCCTGTGCCACAGGTGTCCACCGCATCTACTCCTACGGGGACCTCGGTGGCCTTCTCCCTCATGACCTTCGCAGCTCCTATGAGTTCCTCCACCGTCTCCCCCCTCATCCTCAATGCCACCAAAAAGGCCGCTATCTGGGCGTCCGTGGCCCTTCCCTCCATGATCTCCTCCATCACGGCCCTGGACTCCACCTCAGAAAGCGTTCCTCCGTCCACCGCTCGTGCTATAGCTTCCCGTATCATAGCTCCTCCTATAGTTCCAAGAAGTTCCTCAGCAACATCTTCCCCCCCTCGGTCATTATGGACTCGGGATGGAACTGGACACCTTCTACGGGCAAGTCTCTGTGACGCAATCCCATGATGAGACCATCCTCCGTCCAAGCCGAGATTTCGAGGCAGGGGGGGAGGCTCTCCTTCTCCACCACGAGAGAATGATACCTCACCGCCAAAAAGGGCAAACTCAGCCCTTCGAATAAGGTCTTCCCATCGTGGAACACCTGGGAGACCTTCCCGTGGACAGGGGCCGGGGCCCGCACCACCTTCCCCCCGAAGGCATCCCCTATGCACTGGTGTCCTAAACAGACCCCGAGTATGGGCACCTTCTCAGAGAGCCTCCGGATCAGTTCCACGCATATCCCGGCCTCTTTTGGGGTGCAGGGCCCCGGGGAGAGCACGATCCGCTCGGGAGACATCCGGGCGACTTCTTCGACGGAGACCTGATCGTTGCGCACGACCTTCGGTTCTGCTCCCAGTTCTCCCAGATACTGCACCAGGTTGTAGGTGAAGGAATCGTAGTTGTCCACCACTAAGACCATAGCCCCTCCTCATCCCGATTCCTCGGCCATCTCGACCGCCCTTATAAGGGCCTTGGCCTTGTTCAAGGTCTCCTCGTACTCCCGTTCGGGGAGGGAATCCGCCACGATCCCAGCTCCTGCCTGAATTTGGGCGATGTGGTCCCTTATCACCACGGTCCGGATGGCTATGCAGGTGTCCATGTTCCCCGAAAAGTCCAGGTATCCCACGGCACCTGCGTAGATACCCCTTCGTTCAGGTTCGAGCTCGTCTATTATCTCCATCGCCCTCACCTTAGGGGCGCCGGAGACGGTGCCGGCAGGGAAACAGGCCTTCAGAGCTTCGATGGCGTCGGAATCCTCCCTCAACTTCCCCCTAACGCTCGATACCAGGTGCATCACGTGGGAGTACCGTTCGACCTCCATGAACGCAGGTACGTGGACGCTTCCGAACTCGCTGACCCTTCCTATGTCGTTCCTCCCTAAATCCACGAGCATAAGATGCTCCGCCCTCTCCTTTTCGTCACCTAAAAGTTCCCTTTCTAGCCTTCTGTCCTCCTCCTCGGTGCGGCCCCTGGGTCTGGTTCCGGCTATGGGTCTGGTCTCCACCCGGCTCCCCTCCACCCGGACCAGCATCTCGGGGGAGGCCCCTGCAAGCTCCGTATCCCCCGCATCCAAGTGGAACATATAGGGCGAGGGGTTCACGAGCCTGAGCCTCCGGTATACGTCCAGTCCTCCCACGGACACTTCGCCTGAGAACCTCTGGGAGAGCACGACCTGGATGACATCTCCTGCGTAGATGTATTCCCTGGCCCGGCGCACCATCTCCGAGAACTGCTTCCGGGACATGTTGGACTCCGGAAAGAAGGACCTCCTTCCGGGCGAGGGGAGGGGGTCCACCGGACGAAGCAGGAGGCGCTCCCATTCGGCCGTGCGCTCCAAAGCTTCCTGGTAGGCTTCCCTTGCCGGAAGGTCCGACCTGGCCAGGGCGACGATGACAAGTTCCCTGCGCACGTTGTCGAAGGCCAATATCCTGTCGAAGAACATCCAGAACATATCGTCGCAGACGGGTTCCCTTCCGTCCGGGAGGCGTTCCCAGAGCCGGACAGCGTCGTAGGACATAAAGCCGACCGCCCCCCCTACGAAGCGAGGAAGTCCGGTTAATCTTACAGCCCGGTGCTTGCGCAGGAGACACCGAAGGACGTCGAAGGGGTCCCCTTCTACTTCCTCTACCCCCTCCGGTCCCTCTACGACCACCCGCTTCCCCTGGGATCGGAAGGTCAGGAACGGCCCTACGCCCAAGAAGGAATACCTTGCTATGTGCCGTCCTCCCTCTACGCTCTCCAAAAGGAACGCCCTACGGCCTCCCCTGCGGAGCTTTAGGTACGCCGAAACCGGAGTCTCGGTGTCCGCAAGCACGCTCCGGGCGACCGGGACGAAGGTTCCTGATTCTGCAAGTCTCTGAAATTCTTCGAAATCCGGCCTGACAGTTGACATCTCCCCTCCTTTTCCCCAAAACAAAAGGCCACGGGCGGGAGGATATGCCCGTGGCCTTTCTCTGTTGCCCTATATTTCTATCCGCCGGCAGGGCATACCCTCCCGCCTGTGTGGCCACGCCACCACCAGCACCAACGGAAGGATATGCCCTTGCGGA
>QNCW01000078.1 GCA_003645885.1 Candidatus Latescibacterota bacterium
CCCTGCTCCCGGGGAAGAAATGGAAGAGGGGCTTCTTCTCTATGGGGTCCACGTGCTGGGCCACGGGCAGGCCGTACACCAAGGAGTAGAGGGTTCCTCCCCTGTTCTCCCTCACCCCGCATATCCCCCTCTTCCCCTCGGATATCACGCACCTGTGGTTGCAGAGGAAGCACCTTACCTTGCCGTCCTCCGACCTTTCGTAGAGGTATGCTTCGTGCATTTCCCCTCCTCAGGGGTTCCAGGGGTAGTCCACCCACCTGACTATGCGCCAGAGACCGTCCTTCCCCTTGCGTAGCTTTATCTTAAAAAGCTGGTTCACCTTGTATCCCTTATCGTCCGCATAGTTATACATGTACATGTCCACAGGCCTTGAGAAGACCACCCAGACCTCACCCGGATGGTCGTCCTCCTCCCCAGCCTGCTCGCTGGTCTCTATTATCTCCTGCTTCCTCATATCGTTCCTCGCCTTAAGCCCGAGCATGGCCAGAAGTTCGTCTATCTTATCGGGCGTGAGGAGGTTCTGGAGGGAGTCCGTATTGCTTCCGAACTCGAGGTACCAGGGGTTGCCGGGGAGCCTGTACTCGAACACGTCGAAGTACTCGAAGATCTTCTTGACCACCCTCACATCCTCCTCCTTACCCCATCCCTTGTCCAGCTCGTCGTCGTACTCGTTGGGCTCACTGAACCAGTAGTCCTCGTCCAGGACCCTATCGTACCATTCTATGTCCTTGTGGTTCATAGCATAATCCAGAGCCTTTAGGGTATTATCGGGCGTATCCAGGCTCAACTCCTCCCCCCCACCCGGAGGACGTTCCTGATCGGGAGCGAACGGGTTCCAACATCCCAAGGTCGCCGTCAACAGGACCAACGACATCCTCTTCAACATAATACCACCTCCCCTGTCGGTTTAGAACCTCGCCCTAAGCTCGCCTACGGTCGGGGTATCCGATATCTTCTCGTCCTTCCAGAGGACTATGCTCCAGTTCCCCGATGTATCCCTCTTGAGGGTCAGGTGCATCCTTCCCTCCATATATCCCGGCAGATCTAAGCTATGCTGGATCTGGAGGATGTAGGAATATTCGAAGTAATGTTCGTCCCCCCTGTCCTCCTCGTACTCCTTCTTAAGGGAGAGGGAAAGGGATGATATCGTGTTCTTGTCCAAAAACCTCCTGGCGAACGCCTCCTCCCTTGCCCTGTCCCAGGGCTCCGAGAAGACCTCCTCGAACTTTGTCGAGTCCGAAGGGTCCGGGCTGAAGCGGAAGTCCTCCGATAGGCACTCCATATAGTCCACAGGGCTGAGCCCCTCCCATGTGAGTTTCAAGTTGCTGACCACGTTGCATGCTACAGTGGGGGAGGAGAGGTTCAGCCTCCTTCCCTCCGGAGGCTCGGGCTTGCGGGTGTAAAACGGATTTATGCGACATGAGATGAAAGAAAGCACCAGGAGGTACCTCCACATATATCCTCCTATCCGAGCACCTCTTCCACTTTCACCCTCCTCCCGGTCCTGGCCGAGAGGACCGAGGCGAACACCACCGCAAGGCTCCTTATGTTGTCCCTCCCTGAAGTTTCCGGCTCCCTCCCTTCACTTACGGCGCTTACGAACTCGTGCAGGGAGTAGTCCTGGTTCGTCAGGGGCATGTCCACAAGCTCCGCCTTCCTCCTCCCCTTCGTTCCAGCGGAAAGGTACAACTTGTCGTTATCCCACAGCAAGCTCCCCTCAGAGCAGGCGAACCTCCACCTTCCGTTCCAGGTGGTCTCGAATCCCCTCGCCACCCAGCTTCCAGCATACGAGATCAAGGTGCCGTCCTCCATCTTCATCACCATGAAGAAGCTCGGATCGTGCCTGTACCAGCTCCATGAGGGTCTGAAGCTTTCCACCTGCACCCATTCTACATCCGAATCCAGAAGGTACCTCATGAGGTCGAAGTGATGTATGGACATATCCACGAGGAGCGGATAGTCCATCTCCAGACGGAAGTCGCCGCTCTTACCCCTCCTTCCCATCTGATATTCCACTAAGACGTACCCGAGCTCGCCCCTCGCCCTCTCCTCGAGGAGCTTGCGGATGGTCCTGGGCACGGGGTTGAACCTGTAGTTCTGGCTCACCATGTAAACCCTTCCCGCTTCGTCGGCAGCACGGACTATAGCTTTGGCCTCCTCCATGGTCAAGGCCAGGGGCTTCTCCGAAAGTACATGTTTCCCAGCTTTCAGGGCCTTGAGGGTTATCTCGGTCCTGAAGGCGGGCGGGGTGATGTCAAGGACTGCGTCCGCCTCTACCTTACCTAAGGCTTCGTCGAAGTTCGTAAAGAGCTCGTCCACCCCTAACCTCTCCCCAGCTTCCCTGAGCACGTCCTCGTTCAGGTCCACCAGCCCTGTGACCTCCACCTCCTTCGAACGTGCGAGCACCTCCACCCATCCCCTTCCGAACCCCCCTACCCCGACCTGGATCACCCTCAGCTTCATCTCCCCTCCTCTCAAAGCGACCTCAGGAACTCCATGGGCCCGTTCTCCAAGGCCAAAAATATCCCCCTGTCCTGAGCGTAGCGGGCAGCTTCCTCTACCTCCTTTCAGGGAACTTCCCCCAGCACCCTTAGGTCCACCTCTTCCCTAAGGGAATCAGGGTCCCATCTGCCCGTGCGGGTATGGAGGCTTATGTAAGGTGCGTCCGAGGTGAGTTCCTTGACATCGTCCCACCTTCCCCTGTCGAAGGCCTCCGGTTCGGGGCTCCATCCAAGCCAGAGTTCCACCTCTAGTACTCCCTCCCCCTCCACTTCATCCTCCTGCCCGGGGTGAGCACGACCAACCCCACGGCCAGGGTGTAGAGCACGAAGAAGGGGGAGAAGAAGGGAAGGGCCCAGATCACCTCCGGCCTCCCCGACAGGCTCCCCCCTTGGGCGAGAAGTAGCAGGTGCGTAGCACCCACGAGCACGCACGAGTACATAG
The DNA here is from genome assembly GCA_003645885.1 of Candidatus Latescibacterota bacterium. Classification (GTDB taxonomy): domain Bacteria; phylum Latescibacterota; class 4484-107; order B68-G9; family B68-G9; genus B68-G9. Next base: position 2,944 of record QNCW01000078.1, read on the forward strand.
CCAACATACCGAAGAAGTAGCTCCCCAAAACTATCACGGATAACACCAAAAAGAGGTGGGTGCAGAAGGTCAAGAAGTTCAACCCGAAGAGGAGCGGGGAGCTGAAGACCCCGGCCGAAGCCCACCTCACCCTCCGCTCCCAGAACCTCCCCAAGCTCGGTGACCCCCGAAGCTCCACGACCGGCCCCCCCTTCATGAAGCTCACCTTCCATGCCGTGCTCCCCATCTTCTGCACCAACGCCATATCCTCGTTGGGTTGGAAACCCATCCCCTCGAATCCCCCGACCTCCCTGTACGCCTCCTTGCGGTATGCTATGTTCTTTCCTATGGCCGATAGGGGCTTACCCCATCCCACGCATCCTGCTGCCACGGTCTGGAGGAAGAGCATATCGGCGGTCTCCAAGGCCCGGAATATCCCTAACCCCCTCCCCATCCTGGAGGGCAGGGCGTATCCTAAGACCATACCGACGTCCTCCGAGAAGTACTCGCTTACCTCCTCGGCCCAAGTGGGAGGAACGAGCCCGTCGGCATCCGTGGAGAGTATAAGTTCCCCCCCGGAAGCCCTCACTCCCAACGCCAAGGCCCTCTGCTTCCCTGTAAGTCCCTCGGATGGTCCCCAGGAGCGCACGATCTTGAGGTTCCGATATCTTTTTGCGTACTCCTGAAGAACCTCCCACGTCCCGTCCTCAGAGCCGTCGTCCACCACGACCACCTCGTAAAGCTCCCTCGGATAGGTCTGCCTCAGAAGTGCGTCGAGACACGGCCTTATGTTCTCGGCCTCGTTCCTGACGGCCACGAGGGCCGTGAGCTTCGGCCTCCTCCTCGCCCTCCCCTTCCTCAGGCGGAACGTCCCACCCCAGATGAACACCCCTACCGCAAAGTAGAAGGTCGCAAGGAACAACAAAATAGCTGTCAGCAGCATATCGCTTCCCTGTGGACTTAAAAATTGCTATATTATGGTCGAAGGACTTCAAGCTTCCTGGGATATGGCCAAGCCTGGTCTTTCCAAACCTGTCGTCCTCGTGGCCGGCATCATGGCCCGGGACCGAGAGATCTTGAAGGAGGCCAAGGTCGAACTTTCGCTCCTCTTCGGGCCTACAGCCTTGGAAAGTCCCGTCTTCCCCTTCAGGTTCACCCGATACTACGAGGAAGAGATGGGACCGGGGTTGATAAAGCAATTTGTAGCGTTCCGAAGACCCGTCCGACCCGAGGACTTGGCCTCGATAAAGCTGGCCACGAACGCCCTGGAACTTTCCACGGCCACGAGGGAAGGGGGAAAGCTCCGCCGTCGTGTGAACGTAGATCCGGGATATGTAGCTCCTTCAAGGCTCGTGCTCGCCACGACCAAGGATTACTCCCACAGGATCTACATAGGAAACGGGATATACGCCGAGGTGACGTTGATCTTCCGGAAGGGAACCTGGACCCCCTTGGATTGGACCTACCCAGATTACCGCACCGAGCTTGCTCTGGACTTCTTCCTGAGGGTCAGGGAAGTACTGGTTCAATCCTTGTAAACCCTCGGTATCCTCCCGTTGAGAGAGGTCACTATCTCGTAGTTTATGGTCCCGGCCAGGCTCGCCAGCTCCTCCGCCGTTATCCTCTCGTCCCCCTGCTCCCCTATCAACACCACTTCGTCCCCGACCCTGACCCCCTCTACATGCGTCACGTCCAACATCAGCTGGTCCATACATATGTTCCCGACTATCCTCGCCCTCTTCCCCCTTACCAGGGCCTTCCCCCTGTTGGATAGGGCCCTCGGATACCCGTCCCCGTAACCTATCGGCACGGTCGCTATCCTGGTCCTCCTTCCGGCCACGAACGTCCTACCGTAACTTACCGAAGCTCCTGGAGGTACCTCCTTAAGGAAGACTATGCGTGACTTCAAGGTCATCGCCGGCCTTATGTCGGCCAGGTACGAGGCCCCGGGGAAGGGCTCCAGTCCGTAGAGCATGATCCCAGGTCTGACCATATCTAAGTGCGCCGACGGGAACCTCAGCACAGCAGCGCTGTTGGCCGCATGGGCTATGGGAAGCTCCATCCCCTCCTTCCTGAGTTGCGAGACCACCCTCCGGAAGTGCTCCATCTGGGCTAAGGCGAACTCCCCGTCTCCCGAGCCGTCGGCGGTCGCGAAGTGGGTGTATATCCCCTCCACCACTATCCCCGGAAGTTCCAAGATCCTCCTGAGGAACTCCCTTATCTCCTCCACCTTCAGTCCTATCCTTCCCATCCCCGTGTCCACCTTGATGTGGACCACAGCGTTCCTCCTTAGGCGCACGGCAGCCTGGGATAGGGCCTTCGCCAGCTCGTAGGTGCAGAGGGTCGCCCTCAGACCCCAGTGCACGATCTCCGGGGCGTTCTCTGGAAGCTCGCTTCCGAATATGAGGATCGGAGCCCCTATCCCGGCCTGGCGGAGCGCCACGGCCTCGTCCAGGTAGGCCACCCCCAACATCGAAGCCCCGGCTTCAAGGGCCGTCCTGGCGACCTGGAGCATGCCGTGCCCGTAGGCGTTCGCCTTCACGGGGGCCAATATCCTCCTTTCGGGTCCTACGGCCTGACGGACCTCCTCCAAGTTGTGTCTGATGGCCGACAGATTTATTTCTATGTAAGTTGGTCGCATGATTCGACTCCCCGCCGTACCCCCAAGGCCTCCAGAAGCGCCCTCCTCATCACCTCCACAGGGGGCTCCAGGCCCGTCCAGAGCTGGAAGGCCCTCGCTCCCTGGTACACGAGCATATCGGTCCCACCCATCGCCCTCGCTCCCCTCCCCTCGGCCTGGCGTACGAGCTTCGTTTTTGGGGGAACGTATACGATGTCGTACACCCATAGCCCGGGCCTCAGGACCTCCGCCGAAGGTAAGGGGGAGAAGTCGACATCGGGGTGCATACCAACTGAAGTCGCGTTCACCAAAAGTCCCGCCCCGTCCAAGGCTTCCACGAGGGCATCTTCTGTCAGCGGGCCAGGTAGGAACCTCCTTCCCGTCCTCCTTTCCATCTCCTCCGCAAGTCCCTCCGCCCTTTCCTCCGTCCTGTTGAGCACCACGACCTCCTCCACCCCCTCGGAAGTTCCCAGGGCGTACGCCACGGCCCTCGCCGCCCCCCCTGCACCCAACAGCACCACCTTTTCCGGAAGGGGACGGAGACCGGCCTCCATCAGTGCCCTCTTGAACCCGTAGACGTCCGTGTTGTATCCTACCGACTTTCCTTCCTCCACCACTACCGTGTTCACAGCTTTCGTGGCCTCGGCCTCGGGCGTGAGCAGGTCTACCGATGTGAAGGCCTCCCCCTTGTGTGGTACCGTAACATTTATCCCCCTCATCCCCAAGGCCTTTATTCCCTCCAAGGCCTTCCTCACCTCCCCCGGCAGGACGTCGAAGGCCACGTACACCCAATCCATGCCCAAGGCACCGAAGGCAGCGTTGTGCATCTGGGGGGAGGCGGAGTGGGCCACCGGATGGCCTATGACCCCGACTACGCGCGTCGTTCCTTTAACTTCCACACCTAACTCCCCAAAACTATGACGTCTTCCGGTTCACACGAAATCTTCACCCGCTCCCCCACCTCCGCCCTGCGCACCCTGGGATGCGCCTCTACGACCTTCCAGACCGTCCCGTCCTCCAGCCTCACGAAGTACTGTTCGGTATCCCCCAGATACATGACCCTCTCCACCTTCCCCTCGAGGAGGTTATCCCCATCCGCCCCGACCTTCAAAGCCTCAGGTCTCACCATGACCTGAACCTCCCGACCCAGGAAGAGCCCTTCCGGAAAGGTGCAGGAAGTGAGGGTACCAACCTCAGTCTCCACCTCCACCGACTCCCCGAGCTTCCTCACCTTACCTGTGAGGAAGTTTCCCTCCCCTATGAATTCCGCCACCTTCCTGCTTCCAGGCCGGGAGTACACCTCCCTCGGTGTCCCAACCTGCATCACCCTCCCAGAGTCCACCACAGCGAGCCTGTCGGCCATGGAGAGGGCCTCCTTCTGGTCGTGGGTGACGTATATCATAGTCCTGCCCACCTGTTCGTGTATACGCCTTATCTCCTCCCTCATCTCGAGCCTCAGCTTGGCATCTAAGTTCGAAAGGGGCTCGTCCAAGAGCACCACTTCGGGTTCCACCACCAAAGCCCTGGCCAATGCCACCCTCTGCTGCTGTCCACCAGAAAGCTGTCCCGGGAACCTGTCGGCGTAGTCCGACATCCGGACTATCTCCAAGATCTCCTCCACCCTCTCCCTCAACTCCTTCCCTCCCACCTTCCTGACCTCGAGGCCGTAAGCGACGTTCTCCCAGACCGTCATGTGCGGCCAGAGGGCGTAATTCTGGAACACCATAGCTGTATTGCGCTTGTGTGGAGGAAGGTTGGTGACGTCCCTTTCCCCGAAGAAAACCCTGCCCCTGTCCGGCCTGTAGAACCCTGCTATGAGCCTGAGGATGGTGGTCTTCCCACAGCCGGAGGGCCCCAGGAGGAAGAAAAGCTCCCCAGGGGCGACCTCCAAGTTCACTTCATCCACTGCCCTCACCTCCCCGAAGGACTTGGATACCCCCTCAAGTCGGACGCCCGTGGCCATCACGCCTTCTCCACCCTGTTCTTCCCCTTTAGCTTGGCCCTATAAAGGGCCCTATCGGCCGCATCTATGAGGTCTTCCGGGGTATCGCCGTCCTCGGGATACGCCGCCACGCCCGCGCTCACCGTCACCTTGGCCAGTATCTTCCCCATGTTGACCACTATCTCGGCCCGCTCCATGAGGTCCCTCACCCTCTCGGCCACCTTCAGGGCGTTCCCCTTGGCAGTATCGGGAAGTATGAGCAGGAACTCCTCCCCCCCGTACCTTCCGGGGATGTCCGTCCTCCTGCAGGACGTTTTAAGTATGGATGCGAACTGCATGAGGGCCAGATCCCCCGCAAGGTGTCCGTAATTATCGTTGAAAGGCTTGAAGTCGTCCATGTCGAAGAACGCCACCGAAAGCTCCCCCCTCTCCCCAGCCTCCGACTTCCTCTTGGCCCTGTCTATCTCCAAGGTCAGCGCCCTGCGTATGAACGTGGAATTGTACAATCCTGTAAGGCCGTCCACCATGGCTGCCTGGGAGAGCTTCTCCAAATGCGCCGCTTCCATAACCCTGGGGAAACGCAGGAACCTCTCCTGCAGGAGCAGGTCCAGAAGGGCGACCTCCAAGGTCACGTCCCTCCCGAGCTTCTCGGACATCTCCTTCCGCCGCTCCCACACCCGCTCCCACAGGTCCCTCGCCTCGTCCTCCCTCATCTCTATCCCGGACAGAATCTTGAGAGCTTCCCTACATACTTCCTCCTGAGGCGGAAGTTCGGCGTCGCTCGAAGCGGCCGACATCTCCCTCAGGCGTTCGTAGAGGGTCTTCCTCACCTGGTCCATTATCTGAACCTCCTTACGACCACCATCCTCAATCCGTACGGTTCGGAGATTGCAGAAACCTCCGAACCTCCGGCCACCTTAAGGGCCCTCAGGGCGCTGGTCAGGTGGTACCCCACTATGCACCATAACACCATACGGGCCCGATGTCGAGCCCGCAGGGAAGAATCCTTAAGGGACTTGAAGCGCAACCTCTCCTCCTCCCCGGGCCAGTCCCACGTAGGGGGTCTTTCTGGATAGGTCCTGGCCGAGCTTCCCTCCCTCCAGGTGACCTCCAAGTTGTATTCGTGCACGTTGTCGTAGAACCCCATAGCGTCCCAGAGCTCCCTGTCGTCCCTGTCTCCCCTGGCCCCTGCCACGGCCGCAGCGTACGCCCAGGCGTCCTCCTCCCTCCAGGAAGCCCACGTCCTGAGGCCCAGGTAGGCCGCCCACAGGCCGACCTCGGCCCTCAAAGACCAGGCCGAGGCCCTTTGCTCCCCCAAATAACGGTGTCCAGCGGCCGGGAGCACGAGGGAGAGCAAGAAGGCCTTAGAGGGGGCCTGGGCCCGAACCCCCGAGAGCATGACAGTTAAGAGCAAAATTTTAACCATCCTCCCTCCTTAAGGTTCTCCAGAGCGACCTCACCTTCCCCTCGAGCTCCTCCAAACTTCCTTCGTTCTCCAAGGTATATGAGGCCGCCCGTTCCATCTCCTCTTCGGCCATCTGTGCCTCGGTCCGCATGAGGGCCTCCTCCTCGGAAAGGCCCTTTTCCACAAGTCTTGCCACCCGAACTTCCTTGGGGGCCTTAACCAAGATGACCGCATCGAACCAGCCCGATATCCCCCACTTTGGTATGAGGGCCGCGTCCACCACGATGGGTCGTCCCGGGTCCTCCCTCAAGGATTCCGAGACCTCCTCCTTAAGCAGCCTCAACAGGGGAGGATGGACTATCGCATCCAACCTCCTGAGGGCCTCCCTGTCCCCGAACACCATCCTACCGAGCTTCCTCCTGTCTATCCTCCCGTCCTCCCTCAATATCCCCCTCCCGAACTCCTCCAGGAGCTTTTCCTTCACCTCCGGGTCCTCTAAGACCCTGTGGCCCACCTCGTCGGCGGATATCACCTTGGCTCCGAGCCTCCCGAACATCTTACACACCTCGGTCTTTCCCGCCCC
>QNCW01000079.1 GCA_003645885.1 Candidatus Latescibacterota bacterium
AAGGGCTCGGAGAGCGAGCGGATGTCCATCGCCACTATCCGCCCCTCCCCGACCCTCTCCTCAAGGATGACCGCCCCTCCGTTCACCGTGGACGTGGCGAGGACGGTCAACTCGTCGGAGTCGGTCAAGCCAATGATCTGCCTCTGCCAGAACTGATTTGGGGAGTTCTCTATGCCGTGTGAGACCTGGCCGTACCAGGGAAGGACGTCGCCGACTGAAAATCCACGGGTCACATCGTTTACGACCTCTATCCTTATTCCGGGACGCTGTGGGCCTGGAAGGTAGGTCTTTCGGAACTCGAGTCCACGATGGTGAGCGTATTCGAACAGGGAGCAGATGACCTGCCCTCCACGACGGGCGAACTCCCTCAGGGAGGGGAAGTCAAGGCGGTGGACGTTCGACCCCTTCACAAGGTGCGTTACCACGAAGTCGTAGCCCTCAAGCGATGGAACTTCTCTCGTGAAGTCCACCACCGTCACCCGCCCCGGATAGAGCACGGCGAGGTTCCTGCCGAAGATGTCCTCCCCCACGTCGCTTAACACGAGTATCTTCACAGTGCCAGCACGGATGCTGCGTTCCTCCACCTGATCATCTCCTTCTCATCTTCGCTTATCTCCAACACCTCAAGCTTGACGAGCGATGGGTCGGGATACTTGAACGGGATGCCCGTACCGAAGACGATGCGCTCGGCGCCGATGTTCTCTATCAGTTGACCTATCTCGTTTCGAAGCAGGGCGCTCAGGCGTGAGATCTCTATGAAGTAGTTCGGGGGAAGCTCGCTCCCCTTTTGCCCCAACGGCGAGTTGACGAACCCTATCCCGTTTACGAGAACGAACTTCGCCTCCGGGCATCTTCTCACCAGCTCCGCTATCTCATCCAGCGGCACATCGGGCACGTCAACCAGCCAGCTGCGCTGACGGTAATCCTCCACACGTATCGGTATAGAGATTACCATCCCCATCTCGGTCGCTCGGTTTATGAGTTCCACGCAGCGGGGGTCTGAAAGCTCATAGTTGTGCCATTTGGGATAGAGCCGCAAGCCCTTCATCCCGAACTCCTCACGGCATATCCTCAGGTCGTCCTCCCATCCGGCATAAGCGGGGTTTATGACGGCAAACGGGATCAACCTGTCCTCGTGCCCTTTCACCTCCTCGAAAAGCTCCTCGTTTCCTGATTGGACGTTCCGGTAGGTTATTGCGCTTGCGCTTGAGACGATGGCTTTGTCTATTGCCTTCTCGTCCATAAGCTTAAGGAGTTCCTCTGCGGTGTTGTATCGCAGACGCCTGAAGGCGAAGTGCCCGAGATATGCGTTGACATCTATCAGCATACCTACACCTCCTAATCCATCATTTTAATCAATATCGGATGGTTTCGAGCCTTACCTGTGTCCCTCCCTTCACCACACTATCGGGATAAGCCCACTTGCGGCAATCTGAGCGTTTTTGGTGATGATGCGCACTTCTTCGCCCAGGACATCGCGAAATACTTTAGCAGTTGCCACGATGATGGCGTCATGGATATCCAATTCGGTCGGTAAAAATTCCACTACAGTCTGGTCAAGCGGATAAATGACACAGTTTACACTTCGAGCGACATGCGAAAGGACACTCTGCACATCTACACCGATACGCTTGCGAGCGTATAGGAAGACGATTTCTGCCAGCACAATCGTTGGAATAACAAGGCGTGCACTGGGATCGGAGAGTATAGTCTTCGCCTGTGCACCTAACCTCGGGTTATCTTCCAAAAACCAGACGAACGAATGGGTGTCCACAACGTATACCATCACTCCTCACCCTTATCCCACTTGAAACGGAATCTGACAGCGTGGATTTCCTCCTCGGTAGTGCCGACCTTTCCTGCCAGCATCCCGCAAAGCTCGGCGAAAGACCTTCCATGCTCAGGCAAGGCTCGCTCCCAACGGCTCTTCAGAACGGCAAGCTGCAGTTCCAGAGAACGCAATTGCGTTACGACGCTTTGGTCTCTCATAACCATCACCTCTTATCAGGATGCAGTTTTCTAATCATATCGCAATCCCGATCTCACCCTCTCATCCTCAGAATCCTCTCCATGTTTTCGCCCAGTATCTTCCTTTTCTCATCCTCGCTCAGGCGGGCCGAACGGACCTTTCCGATGCCCGCCGTCATGGACATGTCGCAGCCGAAGAGGAGTCGCTCCACGCCGAGCATCCGTGCCGCCATCTCTATCACACCCTCATCAGTGACGCTTCCGCTCGTGTCGAGGTAAACGTTCGGGACGTTCCTCAGCGCCTTTATCGTCCACTCCCAGTCCCCCCCGCCGCACACATGTGCGCAGATCAAGATGGCCTCGGGATAGCGTCGTGCCAACTGGGCGATATGCCCCGCATCTGAGAGCCTCGGTTGGTCTTCCACGAAGTAATGGGGGTGACCCGCATGCTGTAATATCGGGACCTTCAGCTCCGTCGCAAGCTCGACTATCGGGAAGACAACGGGCTCATCGCAACGATACTCGTTGTAGAGCTTTATCCCGACGAACCCCCATTCCTCAACGCACCTCCTTATCTCATCGAGCGCCTCCCTTATGTATCCGGGGTTGACGTAGCAATAGCCCAACACCCTTCCGGGGAACCTCTCCATGGCTTCGGCTACCCACCTGTTGCACTCCTGGAAGCCTTCGGGGGTCGAGGGGAACCTGGGAGGAAGTATGGAACAGCAAAGCTTATCTATGCCGAGCTTGTCGGCAGCTTCTATCAGCTTCCTGTCGTCCTCCTGCCATGTCCTGCTGCTGTGGTGATGGAGGTGGGCGTGACAGTCTATCACCATCTCCATCTTCCCCCTCCTATGTATTCCCTCGGATGCTCCTCGATCCACCTTACATATTCACGGAGCGCATCCACGACGGGGAGCATCCTCTCGGCGGTCTCCTCGTACACCTTAAGGCCGAGTTCCACGTCTATCCCCGCCCTTGGGGATATGTGCTGGAATTCGTGCGTGTAATGGTATCCCACCATCCCGTACCTCTGGACCTTCCTCAGGGGTTCCGCAAGTTCGCACCCTTCGGGAGGTTCCTCGTCCTTCAGCTCGCCCAGGTCAGGTATGGCGCTTTCCTTGCCCAGGATTTTGGCGGCGGCGTACGCAAGCATCGCCTCCTTGTAGTTGTCGTCGTAGTTCGGGACATCACGCTTCAAACGCTCCTCTTCCACGAACCCCCACGGGTTCAGATAAACTGCTGGGATATTTTCGTCCTCGAAAAGCGACCTCACGGCGTTCCCTATCGGTATCCCGTTGGGGCCGTGGACGCTCACCACGAAGATATACTTGAACCCCTGCCTCCAGAGCGCCCTTATTATCGCCTTGAGCATCTGGACCTGGACGTCGATCGGGACCGACACCGCTCCTCTGAACGTGCTCGTAGCGCCGCTGAAGTTGTACGTCAGAGGCGGCAGAACCACCCCTCCGCATTTCTGAGCCATCACGACCGAAAAAGCTGTTGCGATGTAATAATCGCAGCCAAGTGGCACGTGCGGTCCGTGCCCCTCGACAGGTCCCGTCGGTAAGAAGACGGGAGCGCCCCGCTCGATGGCATCCTTCGCCTCGCGCCAAGTCATCTCGTCCAGAAAGACCTTCTTTCTCATCTCACACCTCCTCGAGCAACTTCAGTGTCTCCTGTAGGAGCATCTCGCCAGCACCCCTCTCCAAGGTGGTCGTCTCGGGTTCGTAGCCCCCCTCTTCGTATGCCGAAGATATGGGGACGTAGTTGAGGGAGTCGTTGCAGAGGCTGAGAACGAACGCATCCTTCTGCCTCTCCTTGATCGAAAGCCCTATCTCCACAAACACCTCCCCTGGCAGACATACGAGCTTGAGCGTCCCGATCCGCAGGACGCTTATCTCGGTCCCGACCTTCCTCTTCCCCTTGGCCTCCTCGGCCAGCAGGAGGATAAGCTTCGCCTTCCGCAGCTTACCTTTAAGGGCGCTTATCTCGGGGTAGGGGGCTCCCTTGCGCTCCGCCTCGGCTATCATCCTTTCGGTCTCCTCTACCTCCCTTCGGACGTCGTCCGGGGAGGGAAGGGGCTTGAGAGGCAGATCCAAAGACCTTCCGACCACCTTCAGCCTGACGTCCGGATCGGTCTCCACCCCCTCCAGGACCTTCAGAACCTCGGCTCCGAGCGCCGTCCCTATCCATCTTCTGGCATCCCCCTCACGCTCCATCGGGACGATGTTCCCGGCGCATCCGAGCGAGAACATGCACGTCCCCCCCCTCACCTTCTCAACTACACTCATGGCATATCCAGGGTAGTCGGCGGAGATGGCGTATAGCCTGTCGACCCCGCAGACGGGGTGGCATGCGAAGTTGACGACGGTCGCCACAGGCCCACCGTCGGCATCGTCAATCCTGATGACCCCGACATCGGGGTCGGTGGGGCCGAAGGTCAGCTCCTTTGCTTCTTCGGGCTTCGGAGGTCTCCACGACATCACGACCTTCCCGTCGGGGCGCTTCGTCCTCCTGTTGAAGACGAGCTCGGGCGCCTTCCCCACGCCCCAGCCGATCTTGGCCTCCCTCAAAGAGCCGTCGGCGACCCTGATAGCCCCTGCGATGAGCCTCGCTGCGTTCTGGACGTAGCTCTCGTGGAACTCCTCCTGCGCCTCCTCTGGAAGGTAGTTGAGCCTCCTCAGGGCAGGTCCGAAATGGGTGTGGGATGCGCAGATTATCACGTTCTCCTTCGGGATGTCGGTCTTCCGCTGGACGATCGACTTTACCTCCCCGGCGAAATCCGGAGGGATTCCCACGAGGTCCGTTGTGACGAGGGCGAGCTTCGTCTCCCCGTCGTCCAGGACGAGGGCTTTTGCGAAAAGCTCGTCGTCGACCGTCTCACATCCCTTCTCCCTCCCGCCGTATCCCGCCATCGGGAAACCTATGGGAGGGGTGATGTTTACCACACTTACCCCTGCTTTAATGCCCATCGCCACCTCCTCAATTGCGGATAAGCTCCGATGCCCCTATCCTTTCCTTCCCCTCACGCCAGCCATCCCTGGCGTTGTAGTAGATGATGGTCCTCCCCTGATAATTTACAAGATCGAGCTGATACACAAGCGCCCTCTTCCAGCCGATGGTCGGAGGGATGATCGGGTTGAAGGGCGCATCCGCCCACTTGATCCCATCGTCCGATGCCATCAGACATATCGCCGAACGGCTTCTGCCATCCTCGTCCCTATAGATCCCGTTGTTGAGCCCGATGAACCCCCCTTCCCGGCGAAAGGCCTTCAACGCTCCCGCCCCGAAGTTCCTGTACGGCACCTTCGGGTCGGGCTCGATTATCGGCTCGCCGTGTTTCCTGTAAGGTCCGTAGATCTCATCCGCCTCGGCGAAGCTCACATACTTCGGCTCCTCATAGCCGCAGTCGTCAAGCCAAACAGTCCCGGCAGAGTAATAAAGCCTGTAGGTGTCTCCCACCTTGACCAGGCATGGGTTTCTGACCTGGACCAGCCTTCCCTCCCTCTCCCACGGCAGCTCCGGCCTCAGAACTACCCTCTCATCGTCCCAGTTTTCGAGGTCGTCGCTCTCCCTGGCGCAGATGACCGTGCAGCCGTTTTCGTCCGCCCTGGTATAGAAGATATACCATCCACCGCCCTCCCTGTAAAGGTAGACCAGCCCCGCCCACCTTGCGAACGATGTGATGGTTCGCTCAAGTTCCCATCCCACACCGTCTTCGGAGCGGAAGCGGTAGATCGCACCCCTTCCGTAAGCGAACATGTGCCAGAAGCGGTCGTGCTCCCCGGGGACGATGACCTGGGGGTCGCCTATCACATACCCGTTCGGCGGTTCTATCAGCGGGTTTTGCGGGAAATCCGCCCACCTTTCGGGTCGCCAATCGGGGAAGGTCATCTTCATGTTCCCTCCCCTCCAACGTTTTCACAGTATTTGCCCCAACGGTGCCTTTCCAGAGCCTGTGTAATAGGCGGTTGTGTCCTTCTCAAAAACCTTGATCACGCCCGTTTCGTCCATCTCCATCATGTATGGGATGGTGATGGGGCGCTCACCTTTGCACACGCCGGTGACGACGCCTCGGTATCTATGCTTCACGTTCTCAAAGATGTTGTTGTCCTGAATCTCATGCGGCCTTCTGGAAGTGATCCAGATGGCGTAACCGACATTCCTGAACAGGTTGCCCCGGACGATGAAGGCGCCAGCCCATGCCCCGATAGCTCCTTTGAGATTTTCAAACATGTTGTATTCCACCACGAACGTGCCTTCGGTCGCTTCAGAGTGAACGTCGCACTGGCTGAGGTTGTCCCTCCTTGCGCAGTCCTTATCGTCAAGGATATGGTTATGCCTGAAGGTATAATGTGGACTGCCGTAGTTTGATGTGACGGTGTGGCGGTTGGAATGGAAGATATTATCACACACCAGCACCCGTGTGCCATCGCCGACTGAGATCACACCATAACCCAGCCCAGACCAGCAATTATGATGGATGATGCAATGATCAACCTGTGCGACAGCACCTCTTCCGAACCATATCGCCCTCGCAAAGGCGCTCACCTCGCAATGGTCAACCCTGATGTTCTTAACCTCATACGCTTGCAGGCAACAGCTTTCGCTTATGTGCGCAGGCGTTGGGTTGCCGCCATACATCTTCATGCGTGTAATCCTGACCTTGTCGCCGAGCACTTTGAAGATCATCCCGTCCTTCACCGTTGAAATGAGAGTTTTGGAGCCTGCACCCAGCAAAGTTAGCCCGCCTGGTATCTTGACGCCGTTGAACACATAACGCCCTTCGGGAAGGTAGACGACCGGTATTCCATCCTTTTTTGCCCTATCGCAAGCCTCCTGCACCGCCTCTGTGGTGAACCCCTTGACGACCACCCTCCTTTCGAGAGCCTTCCTCTCCTGCGGGCTCAAGGGAACATCCGGACCGATAGCATCGTCCCTCGGACCTTTAAAGCCGTCAAAGGAGTCCATCCCCTGCCTGCCACAACCATAAGTTGGTTGGGCCAAAGAGCCCTCGTCACGACGGAGGAACGGTCGGCAAGCAGCTCCTGCCCTTTCCACCTCCGTTTTGGGGGTGTTATGATGCCTCAAATCTTCGTCGCCTGTGACCGCTCAATCGTCCTCGAGGAGCTCATCGGCGTTCTCGGCGACCTTGCGGAACGCAAGGGCGTGCTCCTCTATGACCTTGGGATAGAACCTCTTGAACCACGGAATGCTGAAGATGCGAGAGGGCAAGGACTCCGTCACCGGCAAGCTCCCCTTCGGTTGTCTGACGTCCCTCGATGCGTTCGCTATCCGTGTGGGTCTGCCGTGGCCGTATACATCCGCCTCGTTCAGCATGGGGTGGAGGTGGAGGGGAGAGTTCGCTCCCGGGTGGCAGTTCTCCACACCTTCCGCCCTTACGGCCTCGCAGAACTTCTCGACGCTCAGCCCACCGAGCTCCTCGGGGACATAAAGCCCGTGCGGCGCATACCATCCTCCCATCGTGCTTCCCGAGTCCTTAGGCGGACGGTGCGCCCTTATGCCAGGAACGCCCTCGAGCAGGTCCCAGAAGTAGTTCATCGCCTTCTGTATCTCCTCCATCCTCTCCTTGTAGTATTTCAGTTGCACTCTCGCAACAGCCGATGATATCTGATGCATCCTGTATTTGTAACCTCCAAGCGGAAGCCCCGCGAACCGCTTAAGTTCGGGGATCGTCAGGACATCGTGCGTCCTCTCGTAGTGCCCGAAAGCGACCGCCCTCTCGTATATCTCCCTGTCGTCGGTGATCAGTATCCCCCCTTCCCCTGCGATCAGGGATTTGCCGGACATTAGCGAGAATGCGGCAACATGCCCTATGGTCCCCACGAGCCTTCCCTTGTAGAGTCCGCCGTGGGCGTGGGAGCAGTCCTCTATGACCTTGATTTTGTGCCTTTCTGCTATCTCCATTATGGGGTCCATGTCGGTGGGATAACCGCAGTAGTGGACCACGACTATGGCCTTGGTCCTGTCGGTTATCCTCCTCTCCACGTCCTTGGGGTCGAGCGTCAGGGTGTTGGGGTCTACCTCGGCGAAGACGATGGTGGCTCCAAGCGAAAGCGCCGGCAGGGCTGAAGCCCAGTATGTGAGGCTCTGACAGATTATCTCGTCGCCCACACCGACACCGCATCCGAACATGGCCGCATGGAGGGCGGCTGTGCCGTTGTTGTGGCCGAGGGCATACTTCACCCCGTGCCACCTTGCGAACTCCTCCTCGAACTTCTGGGTGACGTCGATCCTCGACATCTTCCCCGCCCGCAACACCTCAAGCGCTGCCTCCTCGTCCTCCTTCGTTATGATGGGCCATGAGAAGATGTCCCCCGGGTCGGTCCGGACGGCCTTCGGTCCGCCTTTCATCGCCAGTTTGCTCATCCTCCTCCTCCTTTCATAGCTTTCCTCCCGCAAGTCGAACGTCGCTCAGCACCCCGTACACCTCCGGCCTCCTGTCGCGGAGGAAGGGGAGGAGCTGGCGTGCTCGCTCTATCGCCCCCAGGTCGAGCTCAGCTACTAAAAGCTCCTCCCTTTCCCCCTCAGCCCTGGAGATGACCTCCCCCAAGGGGTCCACCACGAAGCTCCTCCCGAAGAACTCCATCTCCCCTTCCCTCCCGACCCTGTTGGCGACCGCCACGAAGACCTGATTCGCCACAGCGGCCGCCCTCATCTCCAGCTCCCATATCTCCCTGAAGACGGGGGTGGAAGTCGCCGTGGGGACGAGTATGAGCTCCGCTCCCCCCAAGGTAAGGGCCCTCATGTGCTCGGGAAAGTGCCTGTCGTAGCAGATGGCTATCCCTACCTTCGCAAACCCCAGGTCGAAGACCGGAAATCCTGTATCCCCCTCCCAGTAGTAGAACTTCTCGTTGTAGTCCGGAAGCTCAGCTATGTGCATCATCCTGCTTATGCCGAGGAGCCTCCCGTCGGTGTCCATCACCACCGATGTGTCGTAGTATTCGCCCGGGGAGGCCCTCTCGTAGATGTTTACGACCGCTGCAATCCCCAGTTCCTTCGCCTCCCTCCGGAACCGCTCCACCGTAGGACCCTGTATCGGCTCGGCCAACGAGAAGAACCTCCTGTCGGCACGGACCCTGGGGAAGAAGGGGAGGAAGGAAAGCTCGGGGAAGCAGATGAGGGATGCCCCTCTCTCCCTGGCCTCCTCCATAAGCCGGAGGCCCTTGAGGATGTTCTCCTCAACGTCCTCCTTGGCTGAGACTTGTGCAAGTGCTATCCTGACCATATCCTCACTTCCTCCGCTGTCGGATGTCACCCGGGTCCGTCTCGACCTTTCTTCACAGGACGATGCGCTCCCCGTCGGGCGCGGGACCCTGGGGAGGTCGTAGCCAAGCGGGCTTCATCGTCCACGTCTGCAGCCGAGCGTGCTCCGCCAGCCGGTCGCAGGTGAAATCCAGGGGCATGGCCCA
>QNCW01000080.1 GCA_003645885.1 Candidatus Latescibacterota bacterium
CGGGGGAGGGTTTATCCTGAGGACGAAGGTGTCCGCCACGGAATACAGGTATCTGCTTTCCACCCTCCCCAAACTCTTCCATCCGAAAAGCCCCCTGTAGGACAGGGGAAGATCCGAAAGCTTGCCTACCTTCCTGCTCTTCCCTGCTATAAGCTCGAACGTGGGTCCTCTGGCAAGGAACCTTTCGACCTTCCTTTTCCCTGCGTAGAACCTGACCTCCACCCCCGACAGAAAAGCTTGCATTTTAGCCCCCTCGGAAGTTACATCTGGCCGTACGAGCCTGCTTTGTTCCCGTGGACCAGATTTCTGGCCAGAACCGTATCGTCGCTGCTTACCCTGAGGATTCCCCACCTTCCATTCCTCAGGCATCTGTTCCTGATGCAGACGGACCCACTGTCCCTGTCAAGATAAATTCCGTTGTCCCCGTTGAAACAGGCGAAGTTTCCGAATATAAGGTTGTCCTTGGTGAGCACTCCCTGTATTCCGTTCCATCCGTTCCAGAGGCAGGAGTTTCCCTGAACCTGGACCTCATAGGACCCGGAAAGGTAAATTCCATGCTCCTCGTTGTTGTAACACCGATTGTTCTTGAGGAAGGCAAAGCGGGTCCTCTCCAGAAGGATTCCATCGTGGCCGTTTTCTCCGCTTCCTCCTCCGGGGCCTATGAAGCAACAGTCCTGGATCAAGACATCCTCACACTCGGCGTCCTGCCCCATGACGTAGGTTCCGGTCTTGCATCCTAAGGCTGTACAGCCTCTCATCTCCACCGTCCTTACCCCGGTGGAAAAGATGAAGCCGTACCTCATCCCCTCCACAAAACAATTTCTCACCCTGAAATCCAGTCCCCTTAAGAAGCAGATCCCCGCAGTCTCGTTCCAGACCTTTCCTCTCACACGAACGTTCTCCAAGGTAACCCTCTCAGCATCCTTGAAAAACAGAATATGTCTTACAGGGTTTCCCTCCACCTCGAAGACAAGGTTGCGGATCGTGACATCCCTGCCGGAACACACCAGCCCACCGACATCTCCCGGCACTTTCACCACCAGGCCCCTTCCGTCGAGGACGGTTCCACCCTCGACGGAGATTGGCTCGGAAATCGTAATCTCGCCCACTTTCCTGCAATAACCAGCGGGGAATGCCAGACGACCCACCAGCCTCCTAACGATTCGGAACATGGCGTATCACCTCCCCTTCAGGCGGTGCATCGCCTCCCGCCATCGCCTTTACGACCCTGATGAGGGCCTCCCTCAGGGTCTTCCCTTCCCCGTGGTAGAACTTCGTCTTCTCTCCTGCCATAAGCCACACCCCCACCGAAAACATCCCAGGTCCCACCTTATGTATCCTGTAGAAGCAGTTAGCCCATCGGTCGAGGACCTCAAGAAGGCCCTCCACCGAAGGGATGATGTAAATTCCAAGCTTCCCCTTTCCATCCACCACAACCTTTTCCCCACCACACTCTGTACGCCTCAGGAAGTCCTGAAAAACTCCGTCCTTTACAAGCTCCCACAGCCTTTCTGTTTCCTTCAAGGCAAGGTTTCTATCTCAACTATCACCTTCACCCTTATACCAGCCGGAACTTCAGGGGCAATCACATCCGGAACCACTATGCTTACGGGGTCACAGAAAGCCGAGCTATTCCCGGCAGTATCCACCGCCGCAAGCCGGTAAAACACCCTCTTCCCTCCCCATTCGGGAAGAAGGGTATCTACATAGGTGGTCTCCGGATGGACTATCTTGAACTCCACCCACTCGCTCGTATCACCCACCGCACGCTGCAGGCGGTAGTAGGCCATGTCTGGTTCCGTATTCGGGTTCCAGGAGACATGGGCCTTAATCATGCCGAGGCTTACTACCGCCGCCATTAGGATCGCCAGTAGCTTCCTCATGGCTTCCTCCTTGTTATGCTCCGGGATATGGGGACTCGTAGTTCCTCCAGTCGAGGTACTTACTTATATCCTTGTACACCTTCTCAACCCACGTATTACCGTCATATTGGGCCGGAAAATATATAGCCTCCTTGTCCTCCGCTATAAACCTTGGACATTGTACCTCATCACGCCACCCTCCGCCAAACTCCAAGTCCAGTATGGGATCGTCGAAATCCACCCACCTGGCCCCTATAGGCTCGCTCCATGCATTCCACATATTCTCAAACACTTCCTGTACAAGTATCCTTCCGCTCTTCCAATCGAAACCAAGCTTATTCAGTTCCTTTCTAAGGGTCGTCTTTTCTCCTATTCCCATCCCAGCCTATCCTCGTTGGTAGTGTGAACGTTCCCATGAACACCGCATCGTGGTCATGCTCGAACACATCGGCAAGCTCCACAACGGGGCCTTTTAACAGGAGGTCTATAATTTTTTTCAACTCCATCTCAACAGCCGTGTTACACACATTGAACCTAAGCTTGGGAACCCACTCTCCCCTTTCCTCTTCAGGTTGAATGGAGATTTCCCCCAAAGCATGTCTCACAGCCGCTCCCAAAGCACGCCAAGGAATGATGATAACATGATGTATGGGAAACTGTAAGCCCTCTTCGACCTCGAAAACCAACATGGGCTCCCTACCCTCGATGCACACTCCTAAGGGATGGGCCTTCAACATTCCTCACCTCCTTTACCAGACGAACACCAGTCTATCATCTTCAACAGATATATCCTCCGGAGTTAGCTCCGACCCTTTCTCCCCCGGATGCCCTGCTCCATAGACGGGAAGGTCTCCCTTAGAAGCAAGGACGGAGGTCAAAGTTTTAATCAAAGCAGAGATGGGCATAGCAACCTCTGGCTTATGTCCGCACTCCAACCACCACTCCCCCAGATCGGGAAGCTCGTCGAGCATGGACACGATCTTCCTCGCTGCCTCACAGAACGGACACTTGCACTCGTTGTTAGTGCTTTCGAGGTACTCCTCAGCCGTCCTCTTTATCTTCTCCAGAGCATCGGGAAGCGTCTTTCCCATCTTTCCCTCCTGTTGGAAATGCCCACCAGCTCCATCTAACCTGAACTCTTGTGGGTCTGTCGGGTTTAAGCTCCACCACAAAGTAATCAAGGTCCTCTGGAACATGGAACGAGATAAGGTCGTCCAGAGGAAGCGAGAATTCGAGAACCTCCTCCCATACCAGATCAGGATGGGCAGCCATGTGAAGGCTACACGTCATGGTCACGGGGACCTTCTCTTTTCTTATATCACGCACGTACACTATCCTCCCGAAAGTTCCCGTAGCATCCACAGGTCCTATTCTCAATACATCCTTGATTTCTCCCTCGTAGAGGTCCTTAGCTCCGCCCGGAAACGGAAGGATCATTTTTTCCTTTTCCTCGTACATCGGACACTCACCATCACACTCCTCTGGATACTCGGTCTGAAGTGCGCAGGTGAACCACGCATCCCCGTCGTAGTTCTCGTCCCAATCAACAAGATGCTTACACTCAAGGCATTCCCACCCTTTGACTATGTACTCATCCCCTGACATAGAAGCTTCCCCCTTCCGTTATCTCTCTTTCTCCCACGACAGCCCCATCTTCTCGATCAGCCCATCGAGCGTTTCCCCGGAAAGCCCTATTTTCCTCTCCACGTGTCTCCAGACCGCATCAACGAAATAGCTCCTCTCCAGCCCTTTTTCCTCGATCAGCCTTTCCACACCAGGAAGCCCTCTTCGCTCGGCCAGCGCCAAGCAGCCGAGGGCCGTCTCAAGCTTTCTTTTCGACCTTCCCAGCATCAGGAAGCCTCCTTTCTTTTCTTCAAACCCTCCCTTTCGAGCATCCCGTCCAGCTCCTCGTACCTGTGCCTCCACGTGTGCCTTTCAAATACAAGCTTCTGTCCTTCTTTAGCTATACGCTCCCTCTCTTTGTCATGTTCGAGGTAATACCTCGCAAGCTCAAGGGCCTCCTCGACCGAGAAGAACCACACAAGGTGCCTGTGGTTCTCGAAGTCCCTCTCCATGTTGGGGATATACCTCGTAAGGTGAAGCTTTCCTATGGCAAGACAGAGCCAGAGCCTTCTGTTGTAGTAGTTCGGAACATCGAAGCTGTTGATTCCGAGAGTGATTTTAGCTCTACTTAAAGTCTGGCAATAGAGGCTTTCGTCGGAAATCCAAGGGAGGTTGTGTTTTGTTTCCCAGTTGCCGATGGTGAGCAACTTGAAGTGATTGTCGAAAGCGTATACAAGCCTTCGTCTTTCCTCGGTAAGAGGGAACTCGCTGTAATTGTTTCCCCCGAAGGCGACGTCGAACTCCTCCTCCACATCGTAGGACCTGTGAATCCTCGGATCAACTCCTATGTGCCACTCACGACAGCGGGCAAAGCCGTTTGCCTCGTACCACTCCTGCTCGGCGGAATTGTTTATAAGGACCATATCCAGAAGGTTCCTGTTGTTCCATATCTCCTTTATGAAGTAGTAGCGCTGGTCCCCGTTGAATTGAACAAACCTGCAGCCCGTCTCGGCCTTAAGCTCCTCTATCCATTCGGGAACTATCTGGGGATGCTTGAAGTAGAAGAGGAGGTCTGGATTGAAGTTTTTAGCCTCGGGTAGGAACCTTTCCGGAGGCCCGAGGAAAAGGTAAGGCTTCCATCCCACGGCCCTCATAGCATCCACATGCTGCCTCGTCCACCAGGGTTTACCCCCTATCGCAACGAAGAAGACCTTCATCCTGCCTCCTGAAGATCGCCCCGTTCCATATGAGCCACTTGCGCTCCTCTATTCCGGGTTTCCCGAACATCATGTCCTTCATCTTCTTCGTAAGGTCCCTGTCGTATGTGAATCCGTATATCTCAAAGAGCCTCCACCAGAAATCAAGCCATTGGCAGTTCTTGTGGTCGAAGCCTGCCTGTCCCGGCCTTGCTGCGGACCACACGATAGTGTCCGCACACCTCGTGCAGTTTTCGACCAGCACCGCAGAGTATCCCTCATCTATGTGTTCCCCCACCTCGAAGCATATGCATACATCGGCCTTGAAGGGAGGATCGAAGGGGCGGGTGAGGTCCGCAAGGACAAATTCGCTTTTCTTCAGCATCTTCCCCGCCTCAGGACATGCGTCCACCCCGAGGACCCTGCATCCGGCACGCTTGAAGGGGAGGAGGTATATTCCCGGACCACATCCGAGGTCTATCACCGACTTCGGACGGAACATTCTGAGGATTATCTCCCCAATTTCCTCCGCCTGGCGGGACTCAAGCTTTACTATCTTCTCCATGAGGGGGATGTACCTGTCGAACCTGCCGAGGCCCTTCGGGGACAGCCGCTCCACGAAGGCGGCAAGCTGGTTCTTGGTCCTTTCGGGGGTGTACACGCCTGCGACCTCCATCGCCCTTTCCACCATCTTCCTCCTGAGGTCCGGGTTTTCCCTTAGCATCCTCAGGCCCCTGACGCACTCCTCGACGTCGCCATCTGGAGCGACATACGCCGTCTCAAGGTGCTTCATGAACTCAAGGCCGCCTGTGCCGGAAAACCCCACGACACAGCACCCAGACTTCATGGCCTCCGCCACGGGTGCAGGCCATCCTTCGGGGAAGGAGAGGTGGAGGTAGTATTCCGAAGAGGAGTAGAGTTCGGAAAGCTCCTTTTGGGTCATGCACGAGGCGAGGACGAATTTAAATTCGTCCTTCAGCAGGGAAAGCACCCTGTCGTAGAACATGGAGGTCTTCTTCCTCGAAAGGACCAGAACCTTCCCCTCCTCCTTCTTCCCTGGCCTGAACGGAGAAGATGGATGGATGAAGGGGTTCACCACGAGGACCGGGACGTCCACCTTCTTCTCTATCTCCCTTGCAGAAGGTTCGCTTACGGAAAGCACCAGAGAGACGTCCTTGTAAAGCTCAAGGTTCCTCATAAGCCCGTGGTTCTGGACGAAGGCGACCTTCGTTCCCTTGAGCCCCCTTACGAGGTCTATCCTCACCTCCGGCACCACCCACACGTCCATCTCGTCTTCGAGGCTTGCGAACTTCACCTTGGGCTTAGGCACCATCCACCAGGGGTCGTAGGTGGAAGCCTTGTCCGGAACCACGAAGGCTTCAATCCCCATCTCCCTTAAGAGAGCAACGTGCCAGAATATCACCGAAACCCCACCTACCGGAACCTCCGGGCAGGTTGTTACGTAGCCTATCCTCATTGAAGTCCGTATCCGAAAGCGTATGCCACCACCTCATCCACAAAGACCCTCTCCTTCCCCTTTCCCTTCACCATGCACACCTTCGTGGACTTCCTGCGGCCGGAGGGGTACTTCACCCTCCCGAAGGCCATCCCATCTTCTACATCGTCCACGACGCTCAAAGCTTCTATCATCTTGGGGGAGGCTTTGAGTCCTTCCGGAAGCTCACACACAAGCCTCCCCCTTGCGGTATAGTAGCCCTTTTCATCTCCCACACACCATCTCACGATGGGAACACGAAGGTCCTCAAGCAAGCCGACCACTTCTTCCGAGGTGGTCACTACAACGACCTCGTAGCTTCTGTCCGTCTCCTGCGTTCTAAGGCTTTCCACGGAAGCACTTATCCTTTCGGGGGAATTCCCCCTCACGAACACGGTGACCTCGGGCTTCGTCTCCTTGTGCTCGAACCACTCCGGAAATACCTCAAGGTAGAACATGTTCCCTCCTAAGAGCCTGTGAGCCTGCGCTTGGTCTCCCTTGCGTGCCTGATCTCGGCAGCATAGTCGAACTCCCCCCGCTCCACGGCGGCCTTGACGGATGCCCTCCCTATGTGATACACGAAAGCATCCTTCCTCCACACGGTCCAAAAGCCCGCCTGGCGGACCCTCCAGTTGAACTCGCTTTCCTGCCCGTAGAACCTGAACTCAGGGGAGAATCCTCCGAGTTCCTCCCACACGTCCTTCCTCAAAAGGTAACAGAAGCCGGAAAGGTCGGATGTGGTCCACTGACCCCTGAACCTCTCGGCAACTTCCTTCCCATAGTCGTGCGCCCTTTCGGGAGGAAGCTCCACCAGTATCCTCTGCTGGGTGGCAGACATGTTGGTGGAGGGACCTACCACAGCTATCCTCTTGTCGAAGGAGAAGGTCGTAACGAGCCTTTCGAGCCAGCCGTCGGTGACGATACAGTCGGAGTTCAGAAGGCACACGAAGTCGCACTTGGAGCGAGCTATGAACTCGTTCCAGAGGACCCCGAGGCGTTCTTTTCTCTGGTAGTTGTCCACGACGGTAAGCCGGTAGTCCCACCTTGTGTGCTCAAGGACGCTTTCTATGCACTGCTGCTCTACATCGAAGAGGTTGTACCTCACCACAATTATCTCCACCGGCCCCGGAACTACCGCAGGAAGCTGCCTCATGCTGCGCTTGGCTAAAAGCTTTGCCGCACGGTAGGAAGGGGTATCGTACTTACCTAAGTGCACGAGCCTCCTGTCGCTCTTGACGAAGCCGACCACAAGCCCCTTGAGCCTCGCTCTTTCCATATACTCTATGTCCACATATCCATAGAGCCTATCGGTCCTGAAGCCCCCGAGCATCTCCAGCACATCCCGCCTTATGAAGGTCATGCCGCCGCACACCGTCGGCATCTCGTATATCCTTCCCCTGAGGTACCTCTCGTCCACGGCGGAATCTTCGTAAAGGAGCGAAAGCCACCCTGGAGAGGAAAGCTCCTCGTATGCGGACTTCACCTCCTCGTACCACCCCTCAGGAAGCACGATGTCTCCGTCGAGGTAACATATGTACCTGCCCCGTGCCCTCTCGAACCCTTTGTTGGCCGCAACCCCCTTGCCGAAGTTGCGACCGAGCTTAACCACAAGGGCGTTTTCACCGGCAAGCCTTTCTTCGAGCCATTCGGCCGTGCCATCTGCAGAACCGTTGTCCACGACTATAAGCTCGAAGGGAACGTGGGTGGTGGAAAGAACGCTTTCTATGCACTTTCTTACCATATCGAGCCTGTTCCAGGTTACGACCACAACCGAAAGCTCGACTTCTCCTCCCACCTTCCCAACTTCCTGGGGAGGCTGAACCTCGCCGAAGATGGCAGGATGAGGGGAAGCTTCGGGGAAGGAGGACTTTATCCTCGCTATCGCCTCCTCCCTGCTTGCCCCCTTGGACATGAGCCAGAAAACGACGGCGGCAACCGCCCTCGATATACCTATGTCCGAGTGCACCAGAACCTTCCCCCTGGAAAGCCCCTCCTCTATGAAGCTCACGGCCCTCTTCCGTAGCTCCTCGTTCCAGGGAACGCCATCCTGAATCGCTATCCTCCCGTAGACGACCTTAGGGATCATCACGGGGTCCGAGTGGGTGCACGAAAGCACGTACGCAAACTCCTTGATCTTGCTCTCGTCCCTTGCGTCCTCTATGCTTCCTACGTAGAGGTTGGGGTATACCTGTACCATCTCTCCTCCTTTAAGTGACAAGCGTAAGCTATTAAGCTAAGCCTTACTACATACGCAAGGTTTAACACAAAGGGAAGCTCCAAGATGCATCAATTACTTCAAAAACGGCCCTCTCGTCGATTTTCTTCCTCAGGGGTATCCCTCCATACATCCCCCCTCAAGAAGATCGATCCTGGGGGCGTTCTCGTGCTTCCTGGGGGGAACTTTCCTCAACCCTGAAGAAGACCAGAATAGGCCCGTTGCCGTACGGCTCCCCACCGTACCCAGGACCTCTAAGCCACATACCCCCCTTCCAAACCTTCACCACCTCGAACTCCACATCGTGAGGAACCCCAACCCAGAAGGCGAAGTCTTGACCGTACAGGATTTTGTTGCCTTCAGGGAACCTCATCATGCCCTCCACCTCGAAACACACAGAGTAAAGCTCCGGCTGCCCCCCGAGGATTCGAACCTCGACAGCCGAATCCAGAGTCCGGCGTGCTGCCGATTACACCAGGGGGCAATCTACTCTCCTCCCTCAGGAAGTTCTCCGAACCCAAGTCCCTGCCTCAGACTCTTGAAAGCTTCCTGCATACGCTCCATCATGTCCTCGAGCCTCTCATTCTCCGAACGAAGCTCCTGCTTTTCGAACTCCCTCAGGCTTTCGGAATTCGCTCTGCCCTCGTCCGAATTCCTGAGCCTGAACCAGGCCGCCATAAACGGCCACCCGGCACTGAACGCACACATAAGCTCTTCCTCTATCTCCCTCATGCGAGCCAGCACTCCTTCAACCCCGTTTTCCTCCGCCCAGTGCCTCACCCTGAACCAGAGCCTTTCGTAGTTCACCCTTTCCATCGTGCCTCCTATAAATTTGCGATCTCCTACTTCACCAACCTCTTCGTAACGACATACCCAAGCCCTAGCAAAACAAGGGTGCTCCTTCTCCATCTATCGGGAACGTCGGTATAGACGTAATTATCTGGAAGGTAGAGTATCCTTCCATACTTCTTGCTGTTAAACAAATTCCACATATCGGTGTGCGGAGGGCCGTAGAATCCCTCGAACGCATCCTTCTTGAAGACC
>QNCW01000081.1 GCA_003645885.1 Candidatus Latescibacterota bacterium
CAGAGGATCGTCGCCCTGGCAGGAGGCGACCCCGTGGGGCTGCTGGAGGATTACGGGGAGCTTTGGAGGGGGGAGGTTCCACCGAGGGGTAGCCCGAGGGTCATGGGGTGGAACTCGTGGGACTTCTACGGAGGTTCGGTCTCGCAGAAGGTCGTGGAGGAGAACGCCTCGGCCATGAAGAGGCACTTCCCCCGGCTCACCCACGTCGTTGTGGACGACGGCTGGCAGGTCCGCTGGGGGGAGTGGGAGGCGCACGGCCGCTTCCCGGGAGGGCTGGAGGGGCTCGCCCGATCCATAAGGAAGAGGGGGGCGGTCCCGGGGATATGGACGGCCCCTTACACCATGTACGTACATTGTCCCTTCGCATTCCGGAACAGGGACTGTCTGGTTCGGGACGAGGCCGGGGAGCCCGTCGTGCTCGTGTATTCGGGCGGCCCCGTAGTGCTCCTGGACCCCACACATCCCAAGGTGGGGGAGTACATAGCCAGGACCTTCCGGAGGCTTTGGAGGGCGGGGTTCAGGTACTTCAAGATAGACTTCGTCCAGGCCCTTATGGACCCGAGGGCGGTCCGCTTCCACGATCCCACGATGTCCCGCCACAGGGTCATGGCCCTGGCCCTTAAGCTTATAAGGGACGCTGTGCCCGAAGCTTACATCATGAGCGGGACTTTCCCTTACGAGGTCATGGCCGGGGTCGTGGACGCCGCACGGGTCACCGGGGACATACATTCCTTCTGGACTCACATAGAGCACAACGCCAGGCAGCTTTCAGCATCCTTCTGGATGCACGGCAACCTCTTCAACAACGACCCTGACTTCCTGATAGTTCGTAGTCCCACCACGAGCCGTGACCGCTACTTCAACTATATACTCACGGGCGAGGGTGCGAGGCCGCTTTCCCCGCCGGATTGGTGGACGAGAGGGCGCCTTGCGGACGAGGGGGAGCTGAGGGTCTGGGCCTCCCTCGTCATGCTCGCAGGTGGGGAGGTCATATGCGGGGACAGGCTCGGGACCTTGAAGGCCTCGGGGAGGAGGATGGTGAGGACGGTGATCGAGAACCTCTGCGACCGTCCGGCCCGTCCCTTAGACATGTTCCAGTCGGCCCTGGACGGCCTCCCGCCGAGCTACTGGCTGGGGGAGAGGGAGGGGATGCCCATGCTCGGGATCGTAAACTGGAGGGACCGTCCGGAGGAGTTCGAGGTCCCGGAGGTAGGGTCGAAGGAGGCGGTCGAGGTCTGGTCGGGCGGACGCCTTTCGTCCGTGGAACGGCCTATCAGGCTCGCCCCCCGCAGTGCTGCGGTGCTGCGTTTCGTGGAAAGGAGGGGTAGATAGAGTACAGGCAGTTGGGAGGAAGCGGTCTGAGGGTATCCAAGCTGTGCTTGGGCACGATGTAAATACGGCAGATTGTTACGGGGACGGCGAGTCCGAACGAACTGTGGGGAGGGCCCTGGCCGAGGGCGGCAAGAGGCATAAGGTAATCTTAGCCACACTACCCCATAGCATCGGGGCTCCTCTCAGGGAAGTACAGGCTCGGCAGAGAAGTCCCTGAAGGCAGGTTCTCCAAGCTCGACGGCAGCAAGATCTTCACCACGAGGGCCTTGGAGGCGGTGGAGAAGCTCGTGCCCTCGGCGGAGGAAGCTGGAGTACCTCCGCTCCGGCTTAAGGGCGTGCGAGATCGAACTTACGGAGGAGGAGCTCGAGGCCGTCCCCGGGCAGGTTCGTCTCCAACTTCTACGAGTCGAACGTGTATCGGCCGTTGAGGGGAGGATATTCCCGGGGGCTCAGGGGAGCTGGAGCTTTCATACCGTACAACCGAGGATGAGGGGAGGCCACCATGTCCGAGGTCGAAGGTCGTTGGGTGCATCCGCTGTGCCGCAAGCTCGAGGTGGACAGGAACGGACCCTTCGTGCTCATGGAGGACGGGAGCATAGCGACCGTAGACAGGGAAGGGTTCAGGGTAAGCAGGGACGACGGGAGGACCTGGTCGGAGGCATGGCCCGTGTGCGAGGGCATAAACCCGGACGAGCCGGCCTCCTTCCAGATGCTGAGGACCAGGGACGGGACCATAGTCATCGTGTACTTGGACTTCACCACCTATAACTTCAGTTGGGACGAGGAGAGGGGGGAGCCCAAGGAGGACTGCAGGTGTGAGCTTTGGGCGGTGAGGAGCACGGACGGGGGAAGGACATGGACCGAGAGGCAGAAGCTTCTGGGAGGTTACAACGCTAACTTCTTCGGGTTCATACAGACCAGCGGTGGAAGGCTTGTAGCCACGGTAGAGCACTTGGTGAGCGACCCTGGGAGGTGGGTCGTCTGCTCCTTCATATCGGACGACGAGGGGGTAAGTTGGAGGAGGAGCAACTTTATAGACCTCGGAGGGCACGGCCACCACGACGGGGCCACCGAACCCACGGTGGCGGAGCTGAGCGACGGAAGGCTCCTCATGCTCATAAGGACAAACCTGGACAGGTTCTGGCAGGCCTTTTCGGACGATGGGGGGAGGTACTGGAGGACGATACTTCCGAGCAACATAGATGCGAGCAGCTCCCCGGGGTACCTGCTGAGGCTGGGAAGCGGCAGGCTCGTCTTGGTCTGGAACAGGCTCAACCCGGAAGGAGGAACCTGGCCCAGGAGGGAGCCGGGGCCGGCGTCGGAGGAGAGGCCGTCCTGGCACAGGGAGGAGCTTTCGATAGCCTTCTCGGAGGACGACGGGGAGAGCTGGACCGAACCCGTGGTGGTCGCACGGCAGAGGGGGGGACAGCTCAGCTACCCCTACATATTCGAGCGCAGGCCAGGGGAACTCTGGGTCGTAGCGGGGTTCGCCTTCGTGGAGGAGAGGTGGAAGGGACCCGTGCCCCTGAGGCTCAGGATAGACGAGGAGGAGTTCCTGAGGAAGACGGGAGTTTAGAACCAAGTCTTGACAACCGTTTTTATCTGCCTTATATTGGTAATTGTATGAAATTACGAAACGGAAGGGGGTGACCTTCTATGCCCATGGAGACGCTCCAGATAAGGCTCAGCAGGGAGCAGTTGTCCTTCATAGACCAGAAGGTAAGGGAGGGCCGATATCCGAGTCGCTCTGAGGCGATAAGGGACTACCTGAGGAAGGCCCAGCTCTGGGAGGCGTTGGAAAGGATCTTGGAGTTGGGACATTCCGAGGAGGACGAGGAGGACCTCCTTGCCAGGTTGGAGAGGATAAGGGAGAAGGTCTATAAGGAGAGGTCTTCCAAGTAGAAGAGAACTTCGTGCCTTCTATGAAGGTCATCTTAGATACGAACATCTACATCGCAACGATGAGGTTCATCAACCTGGACCGGATGTTGATATGGAAGCTCCTTGAGGAGGGTATCACTATCGTGCTTACCGACTTCATCATTGAGGAACTAAGGGAGAACTTCAGGGAGAAGTACAAGCCCGAGGAATGGGGAAGGGCCTTGGACTTGCTCTTAAAGTTCCTTGGGACGGGATATGTTGAGGTCAAGAGGTGGGACGAGTATTCCTACCACATCGAGGAGGCGAGGAAGTTGACCAACGAGAAGGACGCCCCCCTCTTGGCTGCGGCTATGTTGGACGATGTTGACTTTCTTATCACGAGGGATAAGAAAGCCTTCTTGGAGAACGAGAAGCTCAGAGGGACACCTTTGGGGAGGAAGGTTCACAGCCCTCAGAGTTTCTTAGCACACCTAAGAACGATACAGTACGGCATAGGCTTCAGGTAGGAGGGGCGACTATGGCCAGATATAGGGTCGGGATAATCGGATGCGGCGGCATGGGGCGCTCACATGCGAAGGCGTGGAGCGGGAAGCCCCAGGTGGAGCTGGTGGCAGTGGCGGACATAAACGAGGAGGCAGCAAGGAGGCTCGCCCAGGAGTTCTCGGTCCCTGCGGTCTATACGGACTATAGGGAGATGCTGGAGAAGGAGGAGCTGGACATCGTGAGCATCCCCACATGGCAGGGCGTCAGGGCCGAGATAACCGTGGCGGCTGCCGAGTCCGGCGTCAAGGGGATCCTCGGGGAGAAGCCCATGGCTGCCTCCTTGGGCGAGGCGGACGATATGATAGAGGCCTGCGAGAGGAACGGCGTCAAGCTCGCCATAGGCCATCAGAGGCGCTTCTACCCGCAGAACGTGGAGATGAGGAGGCTCGTGGCCGAGGGGGCCATAGGCCAGCCACTGTTCGTGTACCACAGGGCCAAGCCCAACGCCGGCCTGCTGAACACCGGCTCCCACGCCATAGACGAATGGAGGTACATCCTCTCCGACCCCGAGACGCTCTGGGTCATAGGTCAGGTCTCCCGTACGACCGACAGGTGGGAGAGGAGGACCAGGTGCGAGGACCTATGTATGGGCCTGGTCTGCTTCGAGGGGGGGACGAGGGGGATATACGAGGGTGACCTCCCCGAGCCCGCGGTCAGGATGCCCAAGGTCGTGGGGACCGAGGGCAAGTTGGATGTAGGGGAGGGGGGCGTGGTCCTGCTCCACAGGGATGGCGAGGCCGGCTGGAGGGAGATAACCCCACCTCCCGTGGAGACCGACCAGTACCAGGAGCTTATAGATTGGATAGAGGGGAAGGTTCCCGAGCACAGGAGCAGCGGGAGGCAGGCGAGGTACACCATGGAGATCATGATGGCCATATACGAGTCCCTGAGGATAAAGAACGTGGTCGTCATGCCCCTCAGGACCAGGGAGTCCCCTCTGGACATGATGGTGGAGGACGGAATCCTTCCCGTGCTGAAGCCGGGCCGCTACGACATAAGGACCCCCTTCCCGGAGCAGACGGGACCTTAAAAAAGGACGAGGACGATGTCGGGACGTTGGACCATCTTAGTAGCGTCCTTGGTCTTGTGGGGACGAGCCCGGCCGAGGAGCTTTATGTAAGCAGGGACCTCACCGAACCCGGGAGCTTCACGAAGGGAGCAGAGGGACCGGCCTGCGACCTGGAGGGGAACCTTTATGCCGTGAACTACCTGAGGCAGGGGACCATCGGGAAGGTAATTGCAGCGTATTCCTGGAGCTTCCAGAGGGAAGCGTGGGCAACGGGATGGGGACCGTGGTCAAGGTCTCACCCGACGGCCGCACCTGCTACGTGACGGTCGCGGATAGGGGGAACGTGGAATGGTTCAGGGTCGAAAGTCGGGGAGGAGCTGGAAGCTCCTCCTCGCATCGGAGGGAGGCTACGACGTGGACCTGCTCGGGTACGGGCTCTACAGCAACGGGACCGTTGTTTGAAGAACTTCGGGGTCATGGGAAAGTCCCTGGACGGGGAATGGGACGAAGACTTCCTGGTGGTTCCGCCCTCCCGTTCGGTCTCGGCCTCGTACGACGGCTCGAAAGGTGGGGGACTAGGCCGCGAAACCTGATATGCGCTGTCCGTGCCCTGAGGTGGACAGGTGTGGAGCGCTGAACCAAACAGAGGAGGTAAAGATGGGAAAGCTCGGGTACGACGACACCCCCTTCCTTCCCGGCTCCAAGTACAGGGTCCACGACTCCAGCAGGCCACACCCTCCCGTCGTGGTCCCGGGCGCAGGACCGGGCGACCCACCCTCGGACGCTGTGGTGCTCTTCGACGGCACCGACCTTTCGGGTTGGGTGAGCGTCAAGGACGGGGGGGAGGCCAGGTGGAAGGTGGAGGACGGGTACATGGAGGTGGTGCCCGGTACGGGCAACATCCGGACGAAGGAGGAGTTCGGGGACTGCCAGCTACATATAGAATGGGCGGCCCCGGCGGAGGTCAGGGGCGAGAGCCAGGGCAGGGGCAACAGCGGCGTCTTCCTCATGGGGCTTTATGAGATACAGGTCCTGGACTGCTACGATAACCCAACTTACGCTGACGGATGGACTGCCGCCATATACGGACAGTACCCGCCCCTCGTGAGCGCGTGCCGGAGGCCAGGGGAGTGGCAGACGTACGACATAATATGGGAGGCCCCGAGGTTCGAGGGCGACAGACTCGTGCGTCCTGCGTACCTCACCCTCATCCACAACGGCGTGGTGGTGCACAACCATACGGAACTCATGGGCCCCACGGGCCACAGGATAATGCCCCAGTACAGGCCCCATCCTCCAGTAGGGCCCCTGATGCTCCAGGACCACGGGGACCCCGTGAGGTTCAGGAACATATGGTACAGGCCCCTCGGGGAATACGACAGGGGATGAACATCCACAGACACCTACGCCTTGTACGATCGAGCAGCCAGTACGTCGAGCCCTTGGAACGACGAGGGGCGTGAGGGGACTGCTCTGGACCGTTCTGGACCTACTCCCCGACAGCGTGCTCATAAGGGCCCTGACGGATAAGGCCTACTGGATAAGGGTGATGTTCAGGGCCCTCGGCGTGCCCGAGGACGAGGGCCTCGTGGGAGGGTACCTCTGGGCCCTGAGGGACCTTGCTGTCGGGGAAGTGAGGGACGGGGTGATCTGGGCGCTTTCGGACCCGAGCTGGAGGGAATGGCGCATCCCCCCACCACCGGAGGCCATATACGAATCGTCCAAGTGGGGGGATGCCCTCGGATGGGACGCCCTGGGGAGGCTCTTCGGCTCGCCCGAAGCACAGCTCGGGGGCCGGAGGATGGAGGTCGACGTCTGACCTCAGAACATCACCCCGAGGCCGCTGCCCACCTCCAGCACCTCCCTCGTCCCGGAGGGCCAGAACGATATGAACCCGCTCGAGGGCGAGAACCCTCCCACGCTCACCGAGCTGAAGAAGCTGCGTATCCCGAAGCTCAGGACCACCCTCTCGGCCGGGAGGAACTTGAGCCCCCCGCCGAAGTTGAAGGTCATCTTGCCCTCGGGCCTGAAGCCCTTTATGTGCCTCGTCACTCCCCCGATCCCCATGGCCGTAAAGGACCTCAACCTTTCGGTTATGCGGAACTTATAAAGGACGCTTACATACCAGACTGAGACCGTAGCGGGCTCGTCCTCCAAGCTTTCGCCCTCCACCGAACCCGAGAACGAGGAGAAGCTCATCCCGAGGGAACCCTGGAGGGCGTAGCGGTCCGTGAGGTCGTGGGTGTACCTTAAGAGGTAGGCCGTGGCGTCCCTCAGGCCCCTCTCCCCGAAGTCGAAGTGGGCGAGGGAAAGGCAGACCTCGGAACTTCCGGCCTCGGCCGGAGGGCCCAGCAACCCGAGCCAGAGAGCGAGGGCTAACATAGCGGACCTCCTTCTTCGAGCCTTCGTCCCCAATATAACCCCTATCTGACCTCCCTGTCAAGGATTAGATGTAAATTACGGGACATGGAGCCGAGGATAAGGCGGATGGAACTAGGGGACATCCCGGCGGTCCTTTCGATAGAGGAGGAATCGTTCTCCAACCCTTGGAGGAAGGAGGACTTCCTCTTCGCAATGGTAAGCCCCGACTACGAAGCGGTCGTGGCGGAGCTCGAAGGTCCGGTGGGCTACGCAATCTATAGGTTCTCCGGGAAGGAAGTGCACATAGGGAACTTGGCGGTCGAAAGCTCGCACCGCAGGAAGGGTGTAGGAAGCGCCCTGTTGAGGCACATATTTGAACAGGCGAGGCGAAACGGAGCCGTAAGGGCCACCTTAGAGGTGAGGGTATCTAACGAGGCTGCGAGGAGGTTCTACCTCGCCCATGGGTTCTTCTGCGTCGCCGTGCGCAAAGGATATTACAGGAAACCTCGTGAGGACGCACTGGTGATGGTAAAGCTCCTCAAGTAGGAGGCCCCTGTATATCCCAACTCCGAGAATACCTTCCTCCACCTGACGGTCGGTCAGAAGGAGGGCCGCAAGGCAGGCCCAGAACCCCAACCTCTGTGAAGCCCTGTACGAACTCCATTCGGATGATCCTGACCTCCTCTCAGGAGTAAGGGTAGAATATGTAAAACAACAGCGACAACCCTCCTAAGACCCACGCCCCTGCAGGAACCTCCTTAGCCCTGCCTGCGAGCGTCTTCAGGAGGGGATACAGCACGAACCCGGCGGTCATCCCGACGCCCAAGTTGTAGGTGAAGCTCATAAGGGCGACGACCGCGAAGGCCGGTACAAGTTCAGTGTAGTCCGAGAAGTCTATCCTCCTTATGGGCTCCAACATCATAAGCCCCACCATTATGAGCGCAGGGCCGTATGCGTGGGGTGGGACAGAAGTGAACAGGGGGGCGAAGAACAGCGAGAGGAGGAAGAGCAGGGCCACCACGACCGCTGTAAGGCCCGTGCGACCCCCGGCCTCTATGCCTGCTGCGGACTCTATGTAGGTCCCTGTGGTGGTGGTCCCCAAGAGGGCCCCTACGACGGTGGCTAAGGCGTCGGCCAGCATGGGCCTTTCTATCTGGGGGAGGTTGCCCCTCTCGTCCAGCAGCCCTGCCCTGGCCGAAAGCCCTATGAGGGTCCCCATGGTGTCCACGAAGTCCATAACGAAGACGGTGAGGATGACGGCGAAGAAGCCCCATGTAAGGGCGCCGAGCACGTCGAGCTTGAGGAATATGGGGGAGAGGGACGGGGGAAGGCTCACCAGGGACTCGGGTGCCTTGGTTACGCCCAGGACGAAGGAAAGGGCTGTCACAGAAAGGATGCTTATGAGGATCGCGGCCCTCACCCTCTTTACGAGGAGGGCGGCCATGAGGACGAAGCCCAATACGGCTAAGAGAGCGGACGGGCTTCCCAGGTCCCCCACCTTGACGGGAGCCCCTGGGACCCCGAGCCTTACTATCCCCGAGTCGTTCAGGCCTATGAAGGTCAAGAATAGCCCTATTCCCACAGCGAAGCTGTACTTGAGGCTCTGGGGGATGGCCTCCACGAGCCACGTGCGGACCCTGAGCACGGTTAGGACGGTGAAGAGCAGGCCACCTATGAATATCGCCCCTAAGGCTGTCTGCCAGGAGTATCCGAGGATCTTCACAACTGTGTAGGCTATAAAGGCGTTCTCCCCCATGTACGGGGCTATTGCAAACGGCCTGTTGGCGTAGAACCCCATGACCAGGGTGCCGAAGGCCGCGGAGAGTATAGTGGCCACCATGGAAGGGCCCTTAGGGATGCCGGCCGCCTGGAGTATGGCCGGGTTGACTATTATTATGTAGGCCATCGTGAGGAACGTGGTCACACCCGCAAGGACCTCGGTCCTGGTGTCGGTTCCGTGCTCCCTGAGGCGGAACATAGGGCCTCCTTTCTCAGACAGACTGTCCTCCGTCCACGAACAGCACCCCTATGTAGGAAGCGGAGACTAAGACTGACCTCATATCAGCCCCATCTCCATCATCTTCTCGGCTATCTGGACGGCGTTGAGGGCGGCTCCCTTCCTTATGTTGTCCGCCACGACGAAGATGTCCAGGGAGTTCTCCGCCGAGGGGTCCTTCCTTATCCTTCCTACATATACCGGGTCCCTTCCCGAGGCATCCACG
>QNCW01000082.1 GCA_003645885.1 Candidatus Latescibacterota bacterium
CCTGTGGTAGGTCTCAGTCGTCAACTGCCAGCCCGTAATAGAGCGAATTCGATCTCCATCCATTTCTGCATCCAAACAGGAGCAGTTGAGAAATGCCTCCAGATTTGGCTCGAGCATCACCTTCTCATAGAGGATGGTATCCCAGATGGAGAAACTGCGCTGAGGATTGCGGCGCAGGTTTTCTAATCTTAGCTCCTCCAGTATTCCGGTCTCCCGCAGGTTGGGAATTTTGCCAAATCGATCCGCCCCACAGATGTGCACTCGAATCTCACTGGATGAGTTTCCTCCAAAAACTGGTCTGTCCTGCATGATAGCAGTGCGTATCCCTTTTCTGGCTGCAGCTATGGCAGCACACAGGCCGGCGATGCCTCCGCCGACGACGCAAAAGTCGAATTTGTGGGAAAGCTTTCTCATGTATCGCTCCTCCTTTGGTGAGTGGTGGTCACTAATTCTTGGAACTTTTGGCAATTTTTGAACCTCTTCTCGGCTCAAGAGAACTGCACCACCTCCGGCAGGGACCTCAGGTCATAGTAACACAGCACCGTCAGGGTCTTGGGACTGAGCGTTACCATCTCGCCTTCGTCATCGCCTTGCAATGACCTCACCCTGACCTTCTGTGGCTCGGTTCCCAGATGGCCGATGGCCACCCAGAGGGAATCTTTGACGAAACCCGAAGGGCACCTTCAGAGGAAACATTCTGACCCCTGGGATGCTGGTCTGGTCTTCTTCCTCGCCCCAACAACCGCCTTGAAGCCATAAAGTATCTATGCCTATTTTTCTTCTCGGATGCAGAAACTCATTGTGGGAAGAACTCCTCCCTCCTTGCGAGGCGGCACGGTGATGCAGAGGGTCCTCGTCTCCGGATCATAAGCAAATCCTTCTACTTCCATTATCCCTTCCCGGGCTACTGCTCTGCGGCGACCATCTACTTCTACGGAGAAGGAACGCCAAGGTAAATAAGCTTCTATCTTTCCCCGATGCTCTGTGGGGGTTACCTCAAAAGAGAGCATATCCTCCCCAGCCGTTGCCGAAAGCAGAGGGACAGTACAATCACTGACGTGCGGGCCGAGCACAGGCTCCGGGGCAAGGGTGACCTCTACCTTCAGATCCTCTCCGGCAGGAAGGATAACATAGCGCTCCCGGGCGTTGTAGGCAGCCCAGGGCTTACCATTTATCTTTACGTCGGCAATCTGCACCGAAGGGTCCTCAACCGGAGAAACAAAATGTTTGGCCAGAGGCTCGGAGCTGCCTATCCTGAAATGGAGCAATACCGGCCGGTTGTTCACATACAGATTGAGGTAGAGATAATTGAGGAGCGCATGCTCCATTTCATGGTAAGAGGTTCTCCATACCCCCGCTTTTCTGTCATCTATCAGCGATCCCTCGGGAGAGACGCTCGTAAACACTCCCCCGAATTCTCTGTCTAAGAAGTAGCGATTCCAGAATGCTGCCCCTTTCCGAAACTGATCCAGATAGCTCTTATCCTGGGTGACATGGTAAAGCTGAAGGAAAAGGAATGAACCGTAGTTCTGGATCCACCAGTGCACCATCGGGGGCTCCTCAGGGCGATGTGGGGGCTCTTTTCCAATAGAGACATGCCATCCTCCCTGATCAGAATCCCATCCCCAGCGGATAGTTTGCTCCCCTAAAGCTTTGCCATGCTCCAGATAGGTCCTATCCCCGGTCAACTGATAGAGGCGTAGGAAGGAGACGGCAGCAACGAGCTGGGGCCCTATAGAGACCACCTCCCTTCCTTCTATTACGTGCGGTATAGGGTTCCATTCCCGATCGAGGGTCACATAGACCCAACCGAGCCGGGGGTCCATCATCCGTGTGGCCGTCAGGTCCATCAGTTCCTTCATCCAGGTCAGAAGCTCCGGCTCTCTGGTGATCATATACAGGTTAAGCAGAAGAGAACCCACCTGCCCGTAGTGGGAATGCTTGGACTTGGAATAGTCCTTAACGCTCAGATCTCTGTTGAAGGCCTGAAAGTATCCCCCAAACTCCTCATCGTGGGCATAGGTTCTGCGGATTCTGAGTGACTCCTTAACATGGGACAAAGCCCTCTCATCCCCGGTGACGAAGTAGTAGAGCGCAAGTCCTGCGTTAGCATAGAGTTCTAAAGGTACCGTTTTGGTAGTGACCTTCGGTTCCCCCGTCCGTGTCAGGACATCGAACCATCCTCCGTATTCCTCATCCCAGGCGTGCTCCAGCAGATAGTCGGCCGTCTCCCGAGCTACCTCAAGATACTTTTCCTCTCCTGAGAGGAGATAGGCGGCGGAGAAACTGAAAAGTTGACGGCCGATCATAGCCGGGTATTTGTCCCAGGGAGGAGAGGGCTGCCACTCCCGGGACAGATTCGTATAGAAGGCGCCGTATTCTTCATCCCTTGCATGCTCGAACCAATAAGGGATGATGTCGGTGAGCGCCTGCTCTCGCCAAAACTCACCATCCATAAATCTCTCCTCCTCAGAAGCTACTGCTACCCTGGCAACG
Organism: Candidatus Latescibacterota bacterium; assembly: GCA_003645885.1. Taxonomy (GTDB): domain Bacteria; phylum Latescibacterota; class 4484-107; order B68-G9; family B68-G9; genus B68-G9. The sequence continues at coordinate 2,497 of QNCW01000082.1, forward strand.
AGGGAAGCCGACATAACTCCCATTACTACTGCTAAGCTCCTCATATCCCTGCCTCCCTTCCTGTAGAGCTGACATCCTCCCACTCAACCAGGCGTAGTGCCGGCGGATCCCTCTGGCCTCCTTACCTAGAATTTGGGAGAAATTCCGTCGCCACAGACGACGGCAAGGTATTTCTCTCCCAAGTCCACGGCGAGCAAAGGCCGACCTTGGGGCTCTGGAACTTCTACTTCCTTGCTGTAGGAGAAGAAATCAAGGCGCAATTCATCCTCAGGCTTTAGCCGTGGGCTTTCTTGCGCCAATTTCTGTAACCATATGAGCCCGCTGGCTTGAGGAAATCAGCTAAGGCTCTGGTAGATTGGACTTTTCCCGGCTAGCGGCCTGACAACATCCTCTCAGCACCTCCAGGCGGCCATTACTTAAACGTCTCCCAAAACACCACCTCCTCCAGCGGACGACGTCCCCTTGCTTTCGGCTCATCCGCGGGATACCCCATGGCCACCATCGCAACAGGCCGGACCGCCAGCGGGAAGTGCACGATACGGGCCACCTCCCCTTCGTTGAACGAGCCGATCCAGCACGTGCCCAGGCCGTGCGACACGGCGGCCAACATCAGGGTTTGAATCGCCGCCGCTGTGTCCTGGACGGGGAAGATGTTGCGGAACTTATACGCATCCCACCGGCCCGCAATTTCAGGACGCTCCATCAAGTCCGCACCGACCACCACAACGACAGGCGCCGAAGCAACCCATTCCTGCCTGGCGGCTGATGCAAGTTGCTTCTTGCGCTCCTCGTCCTGCACGACGACGAACCGACAACACTCGGATGCGCAGGGTGCCCACCGAGCCATGTCCAGCAATTCCATAAGGAGTTCACGCGGCACCGGCTTCTTCTGAAACCGGCGCACCGAACGCCGCCTCCTGATCGCTTCCTCGACCGTCATAGCCATAACCTCCCGAAAGTTCGTTGCTGCTCCTGTCCCGATGCTTCGTCCGGGCCACTGCAGGTTTTCCATCCACATGCGCCGCCTAAGGCTATGCCTATTCCAGCGACTCGAGATACTTGCGCATCGCCCTGGCCAGGTCGTGGCCGAAAGCCCTGGCGGTTTCCGCTGTTACCGCTTGGCCCGATGCGTTGGCGTAGGGGATCTCCACAACGGCCGAGAAAAATACGCCGGGAATGGTCCTCACCCATCGAGAGAACGTCCTCGGCGGATCGTCGTCCCTATTGCGAGTACTTCCATCCCAGCTCGTGAAGGACAGGCTGTCCTCCAGGTTGAAGACGAGAGGCCCTGCCTGCACGTGCTCGAGCATCCTCAGGAAGACCATCAGGCGTTGCCAATTCTCTTTGCCTTCAAGCCTCTCGGGGAAAAGGATCGTCTCGTGGTATTTGCCCCTTATCCCAGGGCAGTGCATGTCGAGAGCGAAGCGCAGGCGCCCTTCCGACCATTTCGGGATCAAATCCTTGATAGCCCGGACGGAGGGGTATATGCTCTGGCCAAAGTAGTCACGGTTGTGGTCGTGAGGCCGGCGGTTCTTCCCCTGGTCGCCATCCTCGACACCGTCCTTGTCCACGAACGGGATAGCCATGAGTTCGAGATTCTTACGGAACCAGCGTCCGTCGTCGGTGTCCGCCAGAATCGCTTCGAGGACGCCTTCGAGAACGTAGCTGGCCATCATCTCACAGGCGTGGTGGCGGACCGTCAGGAGGACGCGGTGTCTGGGTTGGCCATCGAGCTTGCCAGCGTGCAAGCGTTCAACGACTCGGCCTTTCCGAGTCTTGCACAGCTCTTTCACGGACAAGTGAGGATTGTCTGCGTATCGCTTCAGGAACCGTTGCAGGTCCGCTTCTTGGTATGCCATGCCGAGGCAGAAACGTACATCCTCGGCGTCTTTCGCAAACGCATAAGCGAACGACGCTCCTTCCACCGCTTCCGCACCCAGCCACGACCAAGTAGTTCCTCCGTCGGTGCTGACCGCAGGCCCACGCACGCCGATCGGGTTCCCGTTGGTGAACTCGAACTTCAGCGTCCGGCCTGCTGCGCCGCGGACGCGAAAGTTCCAGTAAAACCACCATCCCTCCGTATCGCGCAAATCCTGACGAAGATAGACGGTATCCCCTTGGATCTTTTCGACGACGATGTTGCCGCCGGGATAGTCAGCGTCAATTGTCAGGCTCACAGGGTTTACCTCCTCAAGCTCACGAAGGTATGCTTGGCTCACATGCTCGCTCAGCCTGCGGGCCTGTAGGACCATATCCTCCCCGAAGAGGATAAGATCTCCCGTCACGATGGCCGCCCGCTCGTTCCCATCATCGAAGACAAGGATATTGCCGCGGTCACTGGCCATAAAACAGAAGGTCATCCCTTGTGCCGACATAGCCTAATTGGAGACCTTCTCTCCGGCAAGCTTCCCCAGTTCGCGGTTCTTCGATGCCGTCCACATCGCAGTCTCATCTCACCTCACGCCAAGTCGGAAAGCCTCAAAAACCTTCCTCCTATTATCCCGACACCGGCATCGTAATAAACAACGAACACCTCGTCAGGCCCCATCCTCACTGCATGTGGATAGCTCGCATCACCACCGCTTCCAGTGTAGATTATCTTCTCCGTCGCTCCCTCGAAATCCCTCTTAGCTTCACCCAACATCGCCATCACATACCTTGTGACATATCCTCCCGTATAGTCGCACGCCCCATAGGTGAGTAGAACCCTATCTTCATCTATGACGAGCAGGTCCGGTGCATGGGCGTTTGTGCCCAGCATCCTGGGCTCCCCGAAGCTCCTCCCCCCATCCTCAGAATGAACTATGCAAGCATTCGCAAAAGGTGCATCCGTGCGCACGACCGCTACTATGTGACCGTCCCCCAAGTATGCAAGCCCCGTCTCGTTGAAGCCTATGGGACCTTCCGCTATAACGCATCCCTCGTGCCAGGTCTTTCCTCCGTCCTCGCTCACCATGAGGACGGAGATGTGAGGGTTGTATCTATCAAGTGGGAAGACCTCCTCGGGAGGTCTCTTCTCCCTGCCTGCCTCCACATCTGCGAGGTACCTGAGGTAATCCTGCTTCCTCACACCACTGGCCCTCCTGGAAGGGTCCCTGGGACGATACACCGGAAGCAATAGCCTCCCGTCCGGAAGCTCCGTGACCTCCTCGAAGGTCGCACAGGGCACATCCGACACTCGAACAGGCCCCATCCAAGTATGGCCACAGTCGAAGCTACGGCAGACGTACACATAATTGCGAGGAGGTCCCTTGCTGGTATCAGTTGAGTTGTAGGTGAGCACGAGGGAGCCGTCGGAAAGCTGGGTGATGTGGGGGTCCCGGTCGTCGTAAGGCGTGTCTATGATCACCTCGGGCTGGGACCACGTGTTTCCTCCGTCCTTGCTCCGCGTACAAAGGATCCTCCCTGGCGGAATATTTCCATGCCCTAAAGCGGCACGGTAGACGACGATAAGCTCCCCCGTGTGGAGCCGGACCACCGAGGGGAAGAACACGTTGTCTCTATATGTCCTCCCTGCCACTATCACATCGCTGTGCACCTCGTGGTCCGCAAGCTCGGAGATGGAATCCGAACTTCTGCCCCTCACCACGGGATTTTTGAGTTGGCTTTCCTTCCAGCGGTACACGTTCATCGAAACCTCCCCGTCATTCGAACTCGATCTCCCCGAAGTACGATGTGTCCTTCGAGAGGACCCCTTCGGGACGGATCACGGCCAATTTCACTTCCCTCAATGCAGTTTGTAGCGTTTGCGGACATGTCAGATCTGTTCGACGAGCTCCTTCACCACTCCTCCGTTAGAATTGCGGGGCGAGTCCATTCCGGCAAGGAAGCATAAGGTGGGCACGATGTCCTTCAGATGTATGGGATGGGGAAGGGAAAGGTCCTTCCTCACCCCCGGACCGGTGAAGAGGAAGAAGGCGTGCATATCTCCCAGGGAATATGAAGAGGTGGGATGGGAGAGGCCGTGGGTCCCTCCTGTGGTGCCCCATTTCCCGATGGAGGGGGGCACGACGTATTCCCCCTTCTTCCTTCCTTGCTGATACGAGGCGGTTTCATATCCCGCCCTCAGGCAGAATACCAGGTCCCCCACGGAATTCGGAGAAAGACCGAGAAGATGGGCCTCCTCTTTCCTCAAGACCATGGCCATCGGCATCGCCCCTTTCTCCTCGTCGATTATCCCGTGGAGGACCTCTACGATCCTGTTCCTCAGGCTCTCGTATTCCGGAGAATTCCTCCCGATCCTGCGGTTTATGAGTATGTTGAAGTAATCCACCTTCGCCTTCCCACCCTCGGGGTCCTCCGGATCGAAGATCCCCGCATCCGCCAGGGCGTTCTCGACGAGCACGCTCCTCCTCTTAAGACAGTGGCCGTGGTCGGAGACCACCGCCAGGATTGTGTCACCATCGAGCGCCTCGGAGATCCCTCCTACCAACCTGTCCACTAAGGAGTAGGCGGTGCGAAAGACCTCCCAGTACTTGCGGGAACTCCTCGGGTCGTACTCGTCGGATTCAGGGTCTATGAGGGACCAGAACTTGTGCTCGATGAAATCGGGGAAGTGGCACTCCATCATGAAAAGGTTCCAATCCCTGGTCTCCATGAGGTAACGGCTCGCCCGTATCAGCCATTCTACGTGGTCTTTTGCCTCTTCGAAGTAGGTGTCCATCCATCCCGCGCCGAGGAGTATGCGGCCGGGCGTCCCGATGTAAGGTCCACAATTTTCGGTAAGTTCTTCCGTTATCCCTTCCGGATAGGAGAACCCTTCCACAGGATATACCTCGCTCCGGTAGAGCCTCAGCTTATCCCCCCGAGGGGAGAGGAGCATGAGCTTGAAGCGGAAGGCGGCCTTGACGCTCCTCCCCTTCCACCGGAAGGTATGGACCAGGAAGTCGCTCCATCCCCCCTCTTCGAGTACGCAGAGGGGGTTCCGGAGATCCTTCCTCCTGTTTATGAGGACCTTGCGGTACCTCCCCCTTTCCGGCATAAGCAGCACGAACAAACGCAGAAGTTCCCTTTTGTTGTCGTCGGTGGTTATGGAGATCTCCCCCTCTAAAGGCTCGGGGTTCGAGGGAGGGAGGCCCTTCCAACCCCGGGCCGGAGAGAGTCTTACTTCCATGCTTCCCACGGTCCCGTGCATTCCCCCCACGTATTCCACCCTTTCCCCAACCAGGTGCACCTGGGCCATGGCCAGACGGAAGAGCGAGGGAAGGTTCCCTCCCTGGTCGAAGACGATCCCACAGGAGAAGTCCCTGGGCCAAGTTCCGGGGTATCTCAAGAGGATGCTGTATCCCCCCTGCCTCTCCACGGCCTGCCAGATGCTCTCAGCCTTTCGCAACCTGGTGTCGTATCTGAACACGTCCACACCGTGGATGAAGACGTCCGCCCCCGTGGCGATGGTGGTCCAGTTGGTGGGGGTGTGGGTGGGAAAGCTGGGTATGGCCCTGCCGTGGGTCCCCTTTCCCATGAGTTCCCCGAAGGAAGGCATGACGCCTTTCTTCACGAAGCGGTAGGTGAGCGTGGGAACCAGGGAATCCAGGCCGATGATCACGAGCTTCTTCTTCATCCCTTCCTCCTTGGTCGACGGGAAAAGACATCCTACCAGCTCTTCGTCAGATCCTCGAGGGGAGGAAGCGGCCGGCCTTCCTCATGCTCCTCGGCCATGCGCAGGAGCCGCCTGGCCCGTATCTCCAGCAGCCTGATCAAAGCGTCGTATTTGGCCAGGTTGACCTCCAGCCAGTAAGGCCGGCATTCCTCCAGCCAAAGCCTTCGGTACTCGTCCTCCAGGTCCTCCACCTGGGCCCTCAGTTTGGCTAAACGCCAGCCCATGGCCTTGAGCTTAGAGGCAACATCGCAGGACCGTTCGGAAAGGGACCGGTATTCGGAAAGGATATCCCGCACCTCTAAGAACTTCCGGGCCAAAAGCCACATCCTCTCGGAGGCGAAGGTCAGATAATCCATGTTCTCCCGTTCCCGCCTGATGTAAGGTATGGCCTTCTGCAAAAGCCTCTTCGCTTCCTCTGCTCGACGTCCGACCTCCTCTATCTTCTCCCAGAAGCCCTCGATCTTTTTTGGGCTTTCCCCTGTGAACGGGTCCTCCCAGGAGAGCGCATCCGTGCCGATGCCAGGGGCACACTTGGGCCATATCACCTGCTCGCAGCTTCCCAGGAGCTTTATGGCCTGCGTGACCTCGGGGACGTCCGCTCCGTAGAAACAGGCAGGGAACTTCCGGTCGAAGGCCTCCTGGTCGGCCCTTTCCGGCCCCCAGGCGCACTCCGCACCCCAGAGGATCCCGTACCAGTTGTACCCGAAGAGGTTCTCTCCATCGTCGTTCCAGGTCGTGTTCAGCATGCCGAGCGCTCCCCCGCGATATCCGTCCCGCACGAAGTTCTGTATGTTCGGGACAGCGTTAACATAATCGGGGAAGATGCGGCTCCAACAGCTCACACCAGGACACACGAGTTGTTTCAAGCCTGCTTTTGTAAACGCCTCCACACGATCTCGGTAGCTCTCCCTGGCCAGATACGTCCAATTGAGCACGATCGCATCCTTGGGGATCTGTGAGATGGCATCGGGATGGTTCAGGACGATGTCCCCCCAGAACATCATTCTCTTTCCGTACTTCTTGAGCATCTCCCTGAGCTTCAAAAGGTGTTCCAGGTAGACCCCGTCCACGCCGATCTCCTCCGCCCTCTCCTTGCTCGCCCCCTCGCCCAGCCCCCAGGTCTCGTCGCAGTTGACGTTGAACCATTC
>QNCW01000083.1 GCA_003645885.1 Candidatus Latescibacterota bacterium
GGAGCGCATCTCGGGGTCCTCCCCCTCGTAGTCCGAAAGGGCGGTGACGTCCACGTAGTCCAAAGCGGCCAGGTGGAAGAAGTGGAGTATGTGGGACTGGAGGTAGTTGGACCCAAGGATGAGGTTCCTGATTATCCTTCCGTTGTCGGGGACCCTGTCGGCTATCCCGAAGGCGCTGTCCAAGTTCAAAGCGGACGCCACAGCGTGGGAGGCCGGGCATACCCCGCAGACCCTCTGGGTTATCCTCTGGGCGTCCCTCGGGTCCCTTCCCCTGAGGATGAGTTCAAATCCTCGGAAGAGTGCCCCCGAGCTTTTGGCCTCCCTGACGACGCCGTCTTCGACCTTAGCCTCTATCTTCTGATGGCCCTCTATCCGTGTCACCGGGTCTATCGTTATGGTCCTTAAGGACATCTTCACCTCCTCAGCGCGTCCTTATCCTGAACCTTTCGAGCCCGTCTTCGTCTATCTTCTCGAATATGGGCTGGAACCTGTCCGGGAAGGAGGGCTCCACGCAACCTATGCAGGGGGAACCCGCTCCCACGCACCAGTTCGTTCCATCGTTCCAGAGCCTCAGCGGACAGTCCGCATAGGTCATGGGTCCCTTACAGCCCAGCTCGTAGAGGCATCCGGGCTCGCCGGGATGCCTTGCGAACTGGCCGGAATCGAAATATGCCCTCCTCGGACAGTTGTCGTGTATTAGCTTCCCGTAGAAGGCCTTGGGCCTTAAGGCGGGGTCGAGGTCTTCAGGGCCGGGGAGGCCGTCCAAAAGCACCATGGCTAAGGTCCCCACCAGCCAGTCCGGATGCGGGGGGCAGCCTGGAAGATTTATAAGGGGCTTGGATATACCGTTAGCTTCCAAGACCTCCCGTACGGACCTCGCTCCCGTGGGGTTCGGCTCCCCCGAAGGTATCCCCCCGAAGGATGCGCAGGTTCCTACCGCTATCACGGCCAAGGCGTCCCTGGCGAGTTCGACGGTCATCTCCTCCATGGTGAAGTGTTCCCCCACGGCACAGAAGGGTCCTTCTGGTACGGCACCTTCTACAAGCAGCAGGTACTCCCCCGGAAGCTCGGAGGACGTCTCCTTCAGGACCTTTACGACGGGCTCCCCCTGCCCTGCCATTATGGTCGCATGGAACCTGAGGTTCAAGTGCTTACCGGGGACCACGGGATCTACGAGCAAGTTCTTTATGTTCGGGCTTGCGGAGTTCAGGAGAGAAACCGAACAGCCCGAACAGCTCGCACCTGAAAGCCATACGGCCGGAATTTCCGCCACCTTGGACACCTTACCCCTCCTTTCTGGCTCACTCCTGTATCCATCCTCTGGTCAACCCGTACCTCTCCAGAAGCTCCACCGCCTCCCTGTACTCCTCCTCGGTTATCCTCCGGTCCAGCGGGGGCATATCTACGGCCCTGTAGGCCGGGAAGTACTGGCGCATGAGGCTCACATATGTATCCTTAGAGACCTCCTCGGCCAGGAACTTCAAGACCCCCTCCGTCCCCGCTATCCCCTCCGGGAGCACCAGATGTCTGACCAGGAGGCCCTTCACTGCTATCCCGTCGTCGTCCATTATGAGGTCTCCGACCTGCCTGTGCATCTCCTTTATGGCCTGCCTGTTCACCTCGGGGTAGTCCGGCACCCCGGAGTACTTCAGGGCCATCTCTGGGTCGGAGTACTTCATGTCCGGCATGTAGATGTCAACTATCCCGTCCAAAAGGCGCAGTGCCTCGAGGGAGTCGTACCCTCCGGTGTTGTACACCAGGGGTATCTCAAGGCCCCTTTCGTATGCGATGCGCAGTGCGTCCATTATCTGGGGCACGAGGTGGGTAGGGGTGACGAAGTTGATGTTGTGTGCCCCTTTGTCCTGGAGCTTGAGCATCATGTCCGCCAAGGTCCCCACCGAAACCTCCCTGCCGTGCCTGAGCTGGCTTATGGGGTAATTTTGACAGAATACGCACCTTAGGTTGCACGATGTAAAGAATATTGTCCCCGAGCCCCTGTACCCGGATATCGGAGGCTCCTCCCCGAAGTGGAGGTTGAAGCTTGAGACCGCTGGGTTCCTGCCCAGGGCGCATGCCCCCGCCTCACCCCTTATGCGGTTTACCCCGCACCTCCGTGGGCATACCCTGCAGGACTCCAACATCCTGTACGCATCGTCTATCCGCTCCTCCAGGAGAGATAGCTTCTCGGACGACTTCGTCATGGCCAAAGGAACTTCGTCCCAGGACCTCGTCACCTCCAGAGGGCCTTTATCTTGGCCCATGTGGAGGTCCTCACATTGGTAGGGCCGAAGGCCCTCTTGTCCACCAGGACGATGGTGGACAGGTGGGATACCTCTCCTGTAAGCCCGGTCACTACATCGCCTTCGTAGCTCGGGATGACGGCGATCCCCTCCCTCACGAACCCTTCGCCCTCTGCGAAGGCTAAGGTTATCATGTCCCTCGAAAGGCCTATGGGCTCCAGGAAGGTGGCTTCGAACTCCGGGCTGAGGTCGAAGTACAACACCAGCCCGTCGGGCCTGTCGAAGGAAAAATGGGTGCCGGGCGGGTTGAGCAGGGTGAGGCCCTTGACATCCGTGCCCTCAATTATCCCATCGTAAACATCGAACCTTATCTGAAGGGCCACGGGGTACCCGAACATCTCGCTCCCTCCCGGCGAGAAAGTGATGACGATGGTTATGTCCCTGTCTATGGCCCCCTCGTTGACCTTCACGCTCGAGCTTCCGAGCGCCTGCCAGTAACTGGCGAACGGCTGGTAGGCCGGAGGGATCTCCACGTCCTGCCAACTGAAGGTCTCTCCTTCGTTCATAACACAATAATCCAACGGGATGGGAGGGAACCCCGTGATTCCGGGGTCCACCCTCCACACGAACCTCACAGAATGCGCCGTGGCACCTCCTGCAAGGAGCATGACGGCCAGACACGCCCAGAGAAGCTTCGTCCTTTTCATATCGCACCTCCTCGGTTAAAGGACCTTCGTCCTCTCGCTCAATATCCTGTAGTACTTCTCCCTTTCCCCCCTGGCCGGAGCTTTGGGGGGTACGCCCAACACCTCCACCTCTATCGTGCGGTCCACCAGGTCGAGCATGACCCTCTGCCCCGGCCGCACGAGCGTGGAAGGCTTTGCCTTCCTACCGTCCACGAAAACCATGCCCCTTTCGCAGGCCTCTTGAGCCCACGTCCTGCGCTTGAGTATGCCGCACCGCTTCAAGAAAAGGTCAAGTCGAAGCCCACACCTCTCCGAGCCGTTCATTTTCCCCTTCACCGTAGAGGAGCCCAGCGCACCTCTACATATAGTTTCTTTTTCTCCTCGGAGATGAGGTCCTCGAATTCCCTCTGAAGCTTACGTTCGAAGGCCCATTCCTTTATGATGTCCCAATCCCTCTCCAGGTCGGGGATGCCCCCAGGCCTCCTGTCGTAAAGTTTTACGAGGTAACATCCGGCCAAGCCCTTGAAGGGGCGACTTATCTGGCCGGGCTTGAGGACGGATATCGCATCAGTTATGACCTTAGGAAGTTGTCCTACGGGCCTCCAGCCCGAGCGCCTACCTGCCGGGTCCTCGGAGTACCTCTCCACCAGCTCCTCGAAGTCCTCCCCGGAAAGGGCCCTCTCCCTCAAGGAGTCCAGGAGGGCTAATGCCCTCGCAGTGTCCTCCGAAGAGGGGGAAAGTCCGAGCAGGATGTGTCGGACGTGGACCCGATCCTTCTTTCTATCCTCCACCAATATAACATGGTATCCCAACGGAGTGCGAACGGTATCGGCCTTTCCAGGTTCGAGGGAGAAGGCGACCCTTTCGAACTTCGGCCACTTGGTACTTCCCCTCTCCAGGTACCCTAAATCCCCTCCACGCCTCCTGGAGCCGGGGTCCTCGGAATATGCTTCTGCCAGGGCGGCGAAGTTGGCCCCATTTCGGACCTGCCTCAACAGGCGGACGGCCTCACCCCGGACTTGGTTCAACTTCCACTCGCCCACCTTGGGCTTTATCATGATGTAAGCTATGTCGGCCCTCTCGGGGAGGACAGGAAAGCTGTCCCTGTACGCCCGGTAGAACTTCCTCACCTCGTCGTCCGACACACGAATCTTCATCGCGAGCTTGGCCATGAACTTCTGTTTCAATAGGTAATCCCTCACCTCCTTCCTGAACCTCTTCCTCAGATCCTTCTCGGTGAGTCCCTCCTTTCGAAGGAGTTGCTCGTAAGCTTGCTGCGAGCCCGCCTCCCTTCGGATCCTCGAAAGCTGCTCGTCCAGGGCCCTGTCAACTTCCTGTGGGGTTACCTCCAGGGTGGAGTCGTTCTGAGCCTTGACCAGGATTATCCGATCGGCTATCATGTCGTCCAATATCCTCTCCTCCAAGGCCCTGAGCGTGGAGTCGTCTACGGCGTACCTTCCCTTCTGGAAAAGCTCCAACCGGGCACGCTGTTTCACCTCGGAGAGGAGGATTATCTCCCGGTCCACCACGGCCACGATCCGGTCCAAGAGCTCCTCGCCCGAGACCTCCGCCCAAAGAAGCGCCACCAAAAGCCACATATGTCCTCCAACTACGGACTTAAAACTTCGAACCTCTCATATCCTCCAAGACCAGCCTTACGACCTCCCTCCCCCTCCAGTTGTGCTCCTCCAGGCCGAATGCCACGTCCACCAGATCCCCCCGTCCTGGGGTCCACCCCAGCTCCCCGAACCCCCATCCTACGGCCTCCATTAGGTGTCCTTCCTTCTCCAGGTGGAGGCTCAGGTGCCTTCCGTTCCCGATCCTCCTGGCGTCCACCACACGACATCCCAGCATGGCGAAGACCGGGGGAGGATATCCATGTCCGAAGGGCCTCAGGGCTTTCAAGATCTTTATAGTATCCAGGTTCACCTCCTCGGGCTCGAGCAGACAGTCCACCTCCAAGGTGGGCTTTAAGTCATCCTCGGTGAGCATCTCCCTGGCAGCCGAGATCAGCCCCTCCCTCAAGGGTTCGAGGGCTTCCTCATGAAGGGAGAATCCCGCTGCAAGCTCGTGTCCGCCGAAGGTAAGGAGGTGTCTGGAGAGCCCCGCTAAGACATGGGTTATTGGGAAGCCATGTATGCTCCTGGCCGAGCCGGTGAGCACCCCCTCCGGAGCCCTCGTCAGGACCAGGGCAGGACGGTGGTACCTCTGAACGAGCTTCTGGGCTATGAGGCCCACTACACCTACGTGCCAGTCCTCCCTCATCAGTACCAAGACGCGCTCCCGGAGCATCCCCTCCCTCTCTATGGCCTCCTCGGCCTCGGCCAGGCCCCTCTCCACCATACGCTGGCGGGCTTCGTTGAGCCTGTTCAGCTTTCTGGCCAGACGAGTTGCTTCATCTAAGTCTTTAGATATCAAAAGCTTGAGGGCCACATCCGGAGCGTAGATCCTTCCGGCGGCGTTCAGCCTTGGCCCCAGGTGAAAGCCCACGGTGGTGACGGTGATCGCCTTGTTCAAGTTCCCGCTCACCTCTAAGAGCTTCCTCAACCCCGGCCTTCGGGAGTTAGCTATCGCTTTCAGCCCCCTCCTCACCATCCACCAGTTCTCGTCCGTAAGGGGTACCATGTCCGCTACCGTCCCTAAGGCCACCAGGTCCAGGGGGGGCTCGGTGGACCTCCCTAAAGCCTCGGACAGGGCCAGGATCAACTTGTATGCGACCCCGACCCCGGAGAGCCCCTTGAACGGATATTCGTCGTCGTTCCTGTTTGGGTCCACGACGGCCTCCGCCGGGGGAAGGGGCCCTTCCTGGAGGTGATGGTCCGTGATGATGAGGTCCACCCCGAGGCTTCGGGCACGGAGGGCAGCCTCCGAGGAGGAGATCCCGTTGTCCACGGTTATTATCAGTTCCGCTCCCATCCTCCTTGCCTGCTCCACCCCGCTCGGCCTTATCCCGTAACCGTCCAAGACCCTATGCGGAAGGATGTAACACACATCCGCCCCTACCTCCCTCAAAAACTCCAAAAGCAGGGCGGTCCCGGTTATGCCGTCTGCATCGTAGTCCCCGAATATCGCCATCCGCCTCCCCCTTCTTACCGCATCCAAAATTTTGGAGACCGCCTTATCCATGTCCTTCATCTTGAAGGGAGAATAGGACCTTCCCCTCCACCACTGCCTGAACTCCTCCCTGTCCGTCCCCCTGTTCCGCAGGAGCACGTCCACAAGTTCCATTTCCCTTACGGGGTCCCTGATATGCCACCTTTCGTAGAACATACCAAGGCCAATATATAAACCTTCCCCTCCCGTGTCAAGGAACGAGAAAGGGCGGGGGAAACCCCCGCCCTGGGGATCAAGCAGGCACCTTCGGCAGGCCCTTGAGGGCTTCTTCTATCTCCTCCTTCGGCAGCTCGTAGTCCTCGAGCTTGCCGGCTAGATAAGCATCGTAGGCCGCCAGGTCGAAGTGGCCGTGCCCGCTCAGGGCCAACAGGATCACCTTGGGCTCACCCGACTCCTTACATTTCAAGGCCTCCTCTATCGTGACCCTTACAGCGTGGGCCGGCTCAGGCGCCGGTACGAACCCCTCGGCCCTCGCAAATTTTATGGCTGCTTCGAACACTTGGGTCTGATGCCTGGCCACGGCCTCCACCTTCCCGAGGTTATACAGGTGACATATTATAGGGGCCATCCCGTGGTACCTGAGGCCCCCTGCGTGGATGGGGGGCGGGACGAAGTTGTGGCCCAAGGTGTACATCTTGAGGAGGGGCGTAAGCCCCGCCTCGTCCCCGTAATCGTAAGCGTAAGGGCCTTTGGTTAGGGTCGGACAGGCCTCGGGTTCCACGCATATCACCCTCAGGTCCTCCTTCTTGCCTTCAAGCTTGTCCTTTATGAAGGGAAGGAAGAGGCCAGCGAAGTTGGACCCACCTCCTATGCATCCGACTATGATGTCGGGATAATCTCCTGCCATCTCCATCTGTTTCTTGGCCTCCAGACCCACTATGGTCTGGTGGAGCAGGACATGGTTGAGCACGCTCCCCAAGGAGTAGTTCGTATCGTCGTGAGTTGCGGCATCCTCGACAGCCTCGCTTATCGCTATACCTAAGCTTCCCGGACAATCGGGGTCCTCCTGAAGCACCTTCCTCCCGGCCTCGGTGTCCTCGCTCGGGCTGGGAACCACCTTCGCACCCCAAGTTTCCATCAGGACCCTTCTGTAGGGTTTCTGATGGTAGCTCACCTTCACCATGTATACCTTACACTCAAGCCCGAACAGGTTGCACCCGAAGGCCAGGGCGCTTCCCCATTGGCCTGCACCCGTTTCGGTCGTAAGCCTTTTGACCCCCTCCTTCTTGTTGTAATAGGCCTGCGCCACGGCCGTGTTTGGCTTGTGGCTTCCCGGAGGGCTTACACCCTCGTACTTGTAGTATATCCTGGCGGGGGTGTCCAGGGCCTCCTCCAAGCGCTTAGCCCTGAAGAGGGGGGTCGGCCTCCAAAGTTTGTATACCTCCTGCACCTCCTCGGGTATCTCTATCCACCTCTCCTGGCTCATCTCCTGCTCTATGAGGGCCATGGGGAATATCGGCGCCAGGTCGTCCGGGGTCACAGGCTTCCCGGTCGCTGGATGCAGCACGGGAGGCAAGGGTTCAGGAAGGTCGGGAAGCACGTTGTACCAGCTCGTGGGCATCTCGCTCTCGTCCAGTAAGAACTTGCGACGCTCCGCCATATCTCCTCCTTCGGTTAGAGGGTTTACCCTAAAAAACGAGGCCACGGGCGGGAGGATATGCCCGTGGCCTCGGCGATTCCTTGAGGGGGTCCTTCAACCATCGGCAGGGCATATCCTCCCCCCTATGTGGCGACGCCACCACCAAGCCCAAGTCAAAGGGGAGGATATGCCCTTAAGGCTCGTCATGAAGGTCCCCTCCGTGAACGCCCCAAAGATAACACACTTTTTTATCTTTGTCAAGTAGGTCATGTGCTCCGTTAGACCTCCTCGGCCTTGAAAAGGGGCCATGTGAAAGCACTTGCGAAAGCGACAAGGAGAGTGTATATTGAGATTTAGCTGTCGAGCTTTGTATTGCCATAGGAGCAGCCTTGTGATGAGGAGACAGGAAAGTGTCGGTTGGTTCGGGCTTAATCCTGTCTCCTTCCGATAGATGTCCTTGCTGCGGGCAAAGGATATTATAGGAGGTGAGTCATGGGTACCTCTGCGATATCGCTCTTAGCCATGCTCGTGGCCGGAGAGCCAGCTTCGATGGACACGGTCGTGGTCCGGTCCAGACCCTTAGTGGTCGAGGTGACCACCGATAGGCCCAGGTACGATCCAGGGGACACTGTACAAATAATTTTGACGGTGAGGAATTTTGGGGATGAGGAGGTCAAGCTCACGTTCCCCACTTCCCTCCAGATGGACTACGTCCTGGATGGGGTGTACAGGTGGTCAAAGGGCAAGTTCTTCCTCCAGGTGATAACCCAGGTCCTCATCCCTCCCGGAGGGAGCCACACATGGAGGTTGGCCCACGACCCCTCGGAGTTTCCCTTGGGACGTGGGGTCCACAGTGTCAGAGCCTTCCTGAGCAAGCATGAGGTCTTGGGAGGGGAAGCCGAGTTTATAGTCGGGGAAGCAGCTGCATTGGAGGGGAGGGTGCTGGACGAGGACGGAACCCCTGTCCAGGGAGCCATGGTATGGGTGGGCCTCTTTCCGGACGACGAGATGAAGTTCCTCCGGCTGCCCAGGACGATGGCCTTGACCGACCGGGAGGGCAGGTTCCGGATGGACGGGCTCGCCTTGGGGGATACGCTCAAGGTGCGGGCATGGAAGTTCGGGTATGTCCAGGCCGAGACCACCGTCGTGGTGGACGAGGAGACGGTCTACCTGGAGCTGACCCTCAGGCGCCTCAGGACCGGGGTGTTGGCCGGAAGGGTGTACGGCGAGGGGGGAGTTCCGTTAGAAGGCGCCACCGTGACCGCATTTCAGAGATGGTGGGTCCCCCTTACGATGCCCGAGATGGAGGACAAAGTCCACCCGGGACCTCCCTCGGCCCACACGGACGGAGAGGGGAGGTTCTACATAGAGGGGGCCTTCGCCGGGAGGAAGGCTTGGGTGTCCGTGCGGAAGGAGGGATACGAAAGGGTGGGCAGGGAGGTCCTGGTCGGGGAGGACACCACCTGGGCCTACTTCTACCTGCCCGAGGTGGACACGGCCTCGGCGAACCGCTCGAGGCGCATCGAGGATGGCATATTCTTCGGACTCGGCTTGGACAAATTCCTGTACGGGCCTGATGACACC
>QNCW01000084.1 GCA_003645885.1 Candidatus Latescibacterota bacterium
GGGATGGTGGCCGAGGATGCGGAGATATCGCTTAAGGGCTTCCACTTCAGCTCTAACCGAGGCTTCGGGCTCAGGGTCGTGAGGTGTTCGGGGGAGGTGGTGGACGGAAAGTTCTCGGGGGAGGATGTGGCCCTGTGGTGCACCTCCTCCCCGATGGAGGTGCACAGGGTCGTGTTCGAGGGAAACGAACTGGCCCTGCTATGTGACGATGTCCCCCTGCCGTTCCTTTCGTTCAACAGTTTCTTGGAAAATGCTCTATGTGCTCGCAACATATCATCGGATGTGCTGGACCTCAGGAACAACTGGTGGGGGAAGAGGTCGGCCCCGGAGGTATCGGCGAAGTTGGAGGGACCCGTCGAGTGGAGTCCGTTCCTCACGTACGATCCTGCAGGGCAGATGGGGGTCAGGTTCGGGGAAGCTTTCCCCAACCCTTCGTCGGGGGAGGTATCCTTCCCCTTCCAGGTCCCCTGGGCGGCCGGCGGGGGTTGGAGGGTGAAGATCACGGTCTGGGATATATGGGGTAGAACGGTGAAGGTTCTGGAGGATAGGGTCTTCGGTCCGGGATATCATGTAGTCCGTTGGGACGGGAGGGACGAGGGTGGAAGGGAGGTCGCCTCGGGGAGGTACATAGTGGAGTTCGTCACATGCGACCCGGAGGGGCTCGAGCGCAGGAGTGGGTTGGTCCTGTTCTTGATAAGATGATGCGCAAGGTTCTGTTCTGGCTTTTGGCATTGGGATGCTCATATTACTCCTTCTCGGGAGGAGGGCTTCCCCCGCACATCAGGACGGTCTCGGTCCCTCCCTTCGAACCTGGAGAGGTGCAGGTCGTCGTGCCCGGAATGGAGGAGGAATTGGCCAGGGCCGTGGTGGACACCCTGTTGGCTGGGACGTCCTTGAAGGTGGTCGGAGGAGGTGCGGACGCAGTTTTGGAGGGGAAGGTGGTGAAGGTTTCGGAGGAACCATTTACCTATACTCCGGACGAGATGGCGAAGCAATGGAAGCTCAGCATCACTTTGAGGGTAAGGTTCGAGGATGTGGTCAAACGTAGGGTCCTATGGGAAGACGAGCTTACGGTGTGGGGGGTGTACAGGGAGGGGGAAGGAAGGAAGGAAGCCTTAGAGGAAGCCAAGAGGATGTTGGCCGAGGAGGTCGTGGGACGCTTGCTTGGAGGATGGTGATGAAGGTAGCGATAGTCGGAGCGGGAAGGGCGGGAGGGGCGCTCGCTTTAGCGCTCAGGGAGGCGGGATACGAGATAGCCGGGATAGCGAGCAGGAGCATGGAATCTGCGAGGAGGTTGGCCGAGCTGGTGGGGACGGAGGACTATTCCGACAGGCCCGAGGTCCTGGTCCCCTCGGGGGACCTGGTGGTCCTTTCGGTCCCCGACGGGGTCGTACCTTCGGTCTGTGCCCGGATAGCCGAGCGAGGAGGGTTCAGGAGAGGTCAGGTAGTTGCCCACCTGAGCGGAGCTCTGCCCTCGGATGTGCTTTCCCCCGCCAAGGAGGCCGGAGCCTACGTCCTCTCGATGCACCCGATACAGACCCTCGCGGAGCCCGAGACCGGGGCGAGGAGGCTGAAGGGCTCGTACTTCACCCTTGAGGGGGACCCGGAGGCGGTTGGGGTGGGAAGGAGGCTTGTGGAGGACATGGGAGGACGTGCCTTAGAACTTCCGAAGGGAACCAAGGTCCTCTACCACGCCGCCCTATGTGTAGCGTCGAACTACTTTGTGGCCCTTGTGGATGCGGCCGTCGGGCTCCTGAGGGCTGCGGGCGTGGAACCTGACGAGGGGCTCAAGGCGGTCCTCCCTTTGCTTTTGGGGACCTTAGAGAACCTGAGGGAACTGGGGCTACCGCATTCCCTTACGGGCCCTATAGTTAGGGGGGACGCGGGGACCGTAAGGGCCCACCTCAGGGCGCTCTCGGAGGAGGTCCCAGAGTTTCTGGAGCTTTATAGGACCCTGGGGATGTACACCCTGAAGGTGGCCTTAAGGGCTGGGCTGGACGAGAAGGCGGCGAAGGAAATTTCGGCCCTTCTGTAAGGAGGAGCTATGGCGGACCTCAGGCCCTACGTTCAGGACGACGAGGCGATTCCCGAGTTCACGGTCAAGGCCCTCGTCTTAGGAGCTGCCTTGGGGATCGTCTTCGGAGCGGCGAACGCCTACCTCGGCCTTAAGGTCGGGATGACGGTGAGCGCTTCCATCCCTGTGGCCGTGATATCCATGGGCATGCTCAGAGGGATGCTCAGGAAGGGGACGGTCCTCGAGAACAACATGGTCCAGACCATAGGCTCGGCCGGGGAATCCTTGGCCGCAGGGGTGATATTCACTGTGCCGGCTTTGATACTTTGGGGCATGGAACCGAGAGTCGCCCAGATATTCGCTATATCTTTGATAGGAGGTTGTATCGGGGTCCTCTTCATGGTCCCCCTGAGGAGGTTCCTCATCGTCCGGGAACATGGGAACCTGCCCTATCCCGAGGGGACCGCATGTGCCGAGGTCCTTATGGCGGGGGATAAGGGCGGGACCGGGGCGAGGAAGGTCTTTTCGGGGCTCGGGGTGGGGGCTGCGTACAAGTTCCTCATGGGTGGCCTCGGCCTCTGGGAAGAACATCCCTCCTGGACCGTATTCAAGAGGCTGAACATGAAGGTAGGGATGGACGTGCTTCCGGCGCTTTTGGGCGTAGGGTACATAGTCGGACCGAGGATCGCCTCCTACATATTCGCAGGAGGGGCGCTCGGATGGCTCGTCTTCATCCCGGCCATAACCCTTATAGGCAAGGGGCTGGACAGTCCCATATTCCCGGCCTCGGTCCCTATATCCCAGATGGACGCCCACGAGATATGGCACAACTACATAAGGTACATAGGGGCGGGTGCTGTCTGCCTCGGCGGAGTGGCGAGCCTTATAAGGGCGGCCCCGACGATCTGGGAATCGTTCCGTTCGGGGTTCTCGGAGATGAAGCTAAAGGAGGAGCCCCGGAGGACCCAGAGGGACATGCCCGTGCCCCTCATCCTCGGAGGAGGGCTGCTCTGCGCCGCCCTTCTGGCCCTCCTGCCGCAGGTCCCGGTGGGAGCGGTCGGAGCGGTCCTGGTGGTGCTCTTCGGCTTCTTCTTCGTCACGGTCTCCTCCAGGATAGTTGGGCTCGTGGGGAGTTCATCCAACCCGGCCTCGGGGATGACGATAGCGACCCTTTTGGCCACGAGCCTTATAATGTCGGCCCTCGGATGGAGGGGGCAGGCCGGGATGGTGGCGGCCCTGAGCGTGGGGGCGGTGGTGTGCGTGGCCATCTGCATAGCCGGGGACATATCCCAGGACCTTAAGACTGGGTTCCTCTTAGGGGCGACCCCGATAAAGCAGCAGGTCGGACAGCTCCTCGGGGTGGCCACCTCCGCCGCCTTCGTGGGTTGGACGCTCCTGGTGCTCCACAGGGGCTACGGGATAGGTTCGTCGGAGCTTCCTGCCCCTCAGGCCACCCTTATGTCCTTGGTGGTCAAAGGTGTGATGACTGGCTCTCTCCCCTGGGCCTTCGTACTGGTGGGGATGCTCACGGCCCTCGTGGCGGAGGTGCTCGGGGTCCGTTCCCTCCCCTTCGCCGTGGGGCTATACCTGCCGATAGAGCTTTCAGCTCCCATAATGGTGGGAGGAATCCTGAGGGGGAGGTCGGAAGGAAGGGCGGGAGTGCTCTACAGCTCTGGGTTGATAGCTGGCGACGCCCTTGTGGGCATCCTGCTCGCTGTCCTCGCCTGGAGGGGGATAAGCTTGAGGTTCGCCGAGGGATGGATGGGGGGCTTTTCCGCATGGGGTTCCCTTATTATATTTGGACTTCTGGCGGCCGAACTGCGGCGCTCGGCCGGTGGATAAGGGGGTGTCATGGAAGGAGCTGAACTTGTAAGGGAGGCCTTCCGGGACGCCTTCGGAGGGGAGCCCGAGCTGATATCCCGTGCTCCGGGGAGGGTCAACCTCATAGGGGAGCATACGGACTACAACGAAGGGTTCGTGCTTCCGGTTGCCGTAGATAGGGCGGTGTGGGTCGCACTGAGGAGGAGGGAGGACAGGAGGGCGAGGGTGTACTCCGCAAACTTCGGGCAGTGGACCGAGTTCGATGTGGACTCGCCCAGAAAGGACCCG
Organism: Candidatus Latescibacterota bacterium; assembly: GCA_003645885.1. Lineage (GTDB taxonomy): Bacteria > Latescibacterota > 4484-107 > B68-G9 > B68-G9 > B68-G9. The sequence continues at coordinate 4,124 of QNCW01000084.1, forward strand.
TCGGTCCCCTGGGCGGACTACCCCAAGGGGGTGGTATCGGAGCTTAGATCGTCGAAGCTCGGGGGGTTCGATATGGCCATCTGGGGGGACATGCCCTTGGGAGCCGGCCTCAGCAGTTCGGCTGCCATAGAGGTTTCCGTCGCCTTCGGACTGGCCTCCCTCTTCGGTATGGAGGTAAACGGGAAGGAGATGGCACTCCTATGCCAGAGGGCGGAGAACAGGTTCGTGGGGGTCCAATGCGGGATAATGGACCAGTTCGTTGCGGTCCTGGGGAAAAGGGGGCACGCCCTGTTCTTGGACTGTAGGGACCTCGTGTACGAGCACGTCCCCATCTCAGAGGGGGTCTCGGTGGTGGTCTGCAACTCAGGGGTGAGCAGGGAGCTCGCTTCCTCAGCATACAACGAGAGGAGGGCACAGTGCGAGGAGGCGGTGAGGAGGGTGAGGGAGGCCCTCCCTGAGATAGGAGCCCTGAGGGACGTCTCCCCGGAGGAATTTGAAGCTTATAAGCACCTCCTCCCTGAGCCTATCGGAAGGAGGGCAAGGCACGTGGTGTACGAGAACATGAGGGTCCTCAGCTCGCTGGAGCTCCTTCGGAGGGGGGACCTGAAGGGTTTCGGGAGGCTCATGTACGAGTCCCACAGGAGCCTGAAGGAGGACTACGAGGTGAGCGGCCCGGAGCTGGACCTTTTGGTTGAGCTTGCGAGTTCGGTCGAGGGGACGCTCGGGGCCAGGCTCACGGGGGCCGGCTTCGGGGGATGTACAGTGAACCTCGTGGAGAGGGAGGCGGTCCGGACGTTCGAGGAGTTCGTGGGGAGGGAGTACGAGGCAAGGACAGGCATCCGTTTAGAAGTTTACGTATGCGAGGTGAGCGACGGAGCCAAGCTCGAGGAGGGGATATGAGGACCTGCATCAACGGGGCCACCACGATGCCGTACCCGTTGGAGGAGGACATAAGGAGCGCTGCCCGGGCCGGGTTCGAGGGCGTGGAGCTTTGGGTGCCGAAGGTGGAGAAGTACCTGGAGGAACACAGCCCTGAGGAACTGAGGGAGGCCTTAGGGGACCTCAAGGTCGCCTCCCTCTGCCCTTACGGACTCGGGGCCTTCTCGGAGAGGCCCGAGGAGAACAGGGACAGGATAGGAAATGCGGCGAGGCTTGCGGGAGCCATAGGTTGTCCCGTGCTCCTGGTCTGTCCGGACGTTCCTCCTCAGGGGATGGGGGAGGCCGAGGCCTTCAGGAGGGCGGGGGAGGAGGCGAGGAGGCTGGGGGAGATATGCGAGGAGTACGGGGTCTCGGTGGCGCTGGAGCCCTTGGGCATGCATCCCTTCGTGCCGGGTCCCAGGGAGGCCCTGAGGATAGTGGAGGAGGCCCGACACCCTGCCGTAAAGCTTATGATGGACACGTTCCATTACTACAAGTCCTCGGTACCTCTCGAGGAGGTAGAGGCGATCCCCATGGAGCTGCTGGCCCTCGTGCACATAAACGACTGCGAGGGGAGGCCTAAGGAGGAGCTCACCGACGGCCACCGCCTATGGCCGGGGGAGGGGGTCATACCGTTGGAGGAGATGATCGGCGCCGTCGCGCGGAAGGGTTACCGGGGCTTCCTTTCGGTGGAGATATTCAGGGAGGAGTACTGGAAGGACGATGTGGAGGGTATAACGCGGAGGGCCAAGGAGTCCTTGGAAGCCCTGCTGAACCGGATAGGGAGGCACGATGGGTAAGGTAAGGGTAGGCTTTGTGGGGGCGGGGTTCATGGGACAGCTCGCCCACCTTTCCAACTTCGTGATGCTGGGGGAGAAGTGCGATGTGGTTGCCTTAGCCGAGCCGAGGGAGGAGCTCGCAAGGGCCGTGGCCGCCAAGTACGGGATCCCCAAGGTGTACAGGGACCACAGGGAGCTATGCGAGGACCCGGATATCGAAGCCGTGGTGGAGATAACGCCGGACGGATTGCACGTTCCGGTGGCCCTGGAGGTGATAGACTCCGGCAAGCACGTGATGATGGAGAAGCCCATAGCTACATGTTCGGACGACGCCAGGAAGGCCGTGGAGGCTGCCAGGAGCAAGGGTGTGAAGCTTATGGTGGGCTATATGAAGAGGTACGATCCCGGGGTGGAAAGGGCCAAGCTCCTTTTGGACGAGCTTAGGTCATCCGGGGAACTCGGGGAAGTGGTCCTCGCCAGGGCCCATTGTCTCTGTGGGGATTGGACCTGCGGCATAGAGAGCCCCGTGCGCACGGACGAGCCAGCACCTGATGTCACGCCCAGGCTTCCGGATTGGCTCCCCCCCGAGCGTGCCGAGGAGTTCCTGGGCTTCAACAACGTGTTCTGCCACAACTTCAACCTCCTCAGGTTCTTAGTGGGGGAGGTGAAGGGGATAAAGTTCGCTGACCTCTCAGGCCCCGTTAAGCTTGTAGTTCTGGACATGGGAGGATACACTGCGACCCTGGAGCTCGGTGGGATATCGGCCCACAAGTGGGAGGAGCATACCCAGGTCTACTTCTCGCACGGGTGGGTGAGGGTGGAGACCCCACCTCCCATGCTCAGGCAGGTCCCTGCCAAGGTGGAGATATATAAGGACAGGGATATCAGGGAGGTGGTGATGCCCCTCCCGGAGTGGGGGTGGTCCTTCTACAGACAGGCGGAACATTTCTTAGATTGCGTGTTGGAGGACAAGGAGCCGAGGTCCTCCGGCGAGGACTCCCTGAGGGATATGGAGCTTATAGAGGAGACCTTCAGGAGGTTCCTTATAGACCGCAGGGAGGAGGAGAGATGAGGATAATCGTGCGGGCTGGAACCCACGACCGAAGGAGCTGTCCGGTCAGCGTACACCTGAGTTCGGCATCGGAGGGAAGGTATCCGGTGCTCTTAGAGGAGGCTGCGGGGAGGGCCATCCCGGCCCAGGTCGAGCCCGAGGGGGATGGTGTCAGGCTGTGGTGGATACTCGACAACCTACAGGCCGGAACCGAAAGGGTCTACTTTTTGGAGTGGAGGGAAGAGCCCCATCGGAACCAGGTCGAGCTTTCTCCGGGGGAGGGCCGGGTGGAGGTAATCGTCCTCGGTAGCACCTTCACCACCTACCACCACGGACCTGAGTGGGCCCGTCCATTCCTCTACCCCCTCGTGGGCCCTTATGGGGTCTCCATGACGAGGAGGCTGGCGAGGCCGGAGGACAGGGATATGGACCATCATCACCATCGCTCCTTCTGGGTGGCGCACGGGGATGTGAACGGGGTGGACAACTGGAGCGAGATGGAGGGACACGGCAGGACCGTCCACAGGGAGTTCCTGAGGACCGACGAAGGGCCGGTCTTCGGGAGGATATGCGCCTTGGGGGATTGGGTAGACCCCGACGGGAGGAAGGTGTTGGAGGAGGTCAGGGACATAAGGATATATGCCCTCCCTGAGGAGGGAAGGATCGTGGATATGGAGGTGGAACTCAGGGCGAGCGAGGGGGACGTCAAGTTCGGGGACACCAAGGAGGGGGGGATAGCTTCCCTAAGGGTCCAACCCTCCATGGAGGTGAGGAACGGGGGTAGGATAGAGAACAGCTACGGGGCGATCGGCGAGGCCGAGGCCTGGGGGAGGAGGGCCTCCTGGTGCGACTACTCCGGGCCCGTGGAGGGTAGGTGGGTGGGGATGGCCCTCATGGACCACCCGGACGGGTTCAGGTACCCGACCTACTGGCACGTGAGGGACTACGGCCTTATGGCGGCCAACCCCTTCGGCCTATCTTACTTCCATAACGACCCGAACAGGAGGGGAGACTACGTGCTTAAGGCCGGAGGATCCCTCAAGTTTAAGTACAGGTTATACATACATGTAGGGGACGCAAGGGAAGGACGGGTTGCCGAGAGGTACAACGACTTCGTAAACCCTCCCGAGGTCGTAGCAGAATAGCGACGAGGGGGACCTCCGGGTCCCCCTCGGGGCTTAGAACTCCTCCTTACGTTTAGTCTTCAACACGATGGCGACCACCACCCCGACCACGACCAGGAACCCTACAACTCCGCCGACCACCCCGGCGGGCTTCGTCCTGCGCAGGTCCACCACCTGGATCCGACCCTTCTCGACGGGGAGCGTGAAGAAGTTCACCACGGGGGGACGCTCACCCTTCTTCAGGAAGGTGAAGTCCCTCAGGATGAGTTTGTCCTCCTCCATACGGCCTATCTTCCCCTCCACCAGGGTGCCGTCGTCCAGGGTGAGCCTGACGAAGTTGCCCTCCTTCAGGGCGTCGGGGGTGGTCCGCACCATCTCGGAGCATCCCAACAGGAGGACCAAGGCCGGGAGTATCCGTGCGAGCATGTCCTCTCCTTTGGTTGAAGGGTTTGCTTAAAGATGGGATTTCGAGGGGGCTTTGTCAAGGGGTTTGCTAAGGATGTAGAGCGCATATTCCTCACGGGGTTCATGGGCTCGGGCAAGACCGTGGTCGGAAGGGTCCTGGCCGATAGGCTCGGTTGGAACTTCCTGGACACGGACGAGCTCGTGGAGAGGAGGTCCGGCATGACCATACCCGAGCTTTTCGACGTCGGGGAGGAGACCTTCAGGAGGTGGGAGCACATCTGCCTCGTTGAGGTCGCAGGCTCCAGCCGAGCTGTGGTAGCCTTGGGAGGTGGGGCCCTCACGAGGGAGGAGAACTGGGATGCGGTCAGGGGCAAGGGGCCGGTGGTCTGCCTCTGGGCCGAGCCCGAGACGATCCTCGAAAGGATCAGGGGGGATACGCACAGGCCCCTCCTGGCGGGGCTGGACGATGAGGGGAAGCTCAGGAGGATAAGGGAACTTTTAGAGGTTAGGAGGCCCTATTACCTCCGCTCGGATATGGTGATAAGGACGGACATGAGGACCCCCGAGGAGGTTGCGGAGGAGATAATCGGGCTCCTCAGGCTGAGGCCCTGAGCTGGCCGCAGGCGGCCCCTATATCCCTTCCCTTGCTGTCCCTCAAGGTTGCTGTGTAGTTGCGGGAGAGCAGTACCTCCTGGAACTTCAGGACCCTTTCGTCGGGCGGCCTTTCGAAGGGAGCGTCAGGGATAGGGTTGTACGGGATGAGGTTGACCTTGCAGGGTATGCCTTTGAGGA
>QNCW01000085.1 GCA_003645885.1 Candidatus Latescibacterota bacterium
GAGGCACCTGCTGCTCTTCAGGCCCGAGGACGGGAAGCTTCTGGAGGTGGGGAAGTTCTTCTCCCCTCCGGAACTCAGGGGAGAGATAAGGTGCGACCTGCATCCCAGGTGGAGCAGGGACGGGAGGGAGGTCTGCATAGACTCGGCACACGAAGGCCACAGGCAGATGTATGTGGTGGAGGTCGGGGAGGCAGTATTTACGGCGTAGACGGCTAACATGTGGCGAAAGACTTTCTTCGGAGGGGAAATGAAGGTAACCGACGAACTGAACCGCATAGCCGAAGAAATAACCGAATCCTACGACAGATACAAGAGGACTGCCCACTTGGACGAAAGACCCCTGCCCTCCCGGGAGACAGTGTTGGAGGTCCTGAGGGACCTCCTAAGGCTCCTCTTTCCCGGATACATGGGCAAGGGGCCGCCCTCCAGGAGGACCGTCAAGTTCTTCGTGAGGGCCTTGGTAGATTCCATATATGTCAGGCTCTCCGAGGAGGCCGAGAAGGCCCTGCTCTACCAAGGGGACAGGTCCCCGGAGGAGTGCAGGAGCATAGCTCAGGAGAGCGTGCTCAGGCTCCTCAGGAGGATACCCGAGCTGAGGCGACTCCTCTGGCTCGACGTCCAGGCAGCATACGACGGAGACCCTGCGGCCAAGAGCCACGAGGAGGTCATGCTGAGCTATCCCTGCATCACGGCCATAGCCACCTACCGTGTGGCGCACGAACTTTACGAAAGTGGTATACCCCTCATCCCAAGGATGATGACGGAATGGGCCCACAGCGAGACGGGGATAGATATCCATCCGGGGGCCAAGATAGGTGAGAGGTTCTTCATAGACCACGGCACGGGGGTCGTCATAGGTGAGACGACCACCATAGGGAACGATGTCAAGATGTACCAAGGCGTGACCTTAGGGGCGCTCAGCTTCCCCAAGGGCCCGGACGGGAAGGTCGTAAAGGGAGGAAAGAGGCACCCCGACATAGAGGACGGGGTCACGATATACGCTGAGGCGACCATATTAGGGGGGGATACGAGGATAGGGAAGGGTTCGGTCATAGGTGGGAACGTTTGGCTCACATCCTCGGTTCCTCCGGGGACCAAGGTCACGGTGACGCCTAAGCTCGAATTCCAAGAAAGGGAGGAAAGATGAGGTTCGCAGGGTTCCCGAGGGTTCGCCTAGGATACTTCCCCACCCCCTTAGACGAGATGAGAAACCTGTCGAACGTCCTCGGAGGCCCAAGGCTCTTCGTAAAGAGGGACGACCGCACGGGGCTCGCCTTCGGAGGGAACAAAGTGAGGAAATTGGAGTTCCTGATGGGCGAGGCGCTGGAGATGGGGGCGGACATCGTCGTGACCACAGGGGGGGTTCAGTCCAACCATGCCCGCCAGACCTCCGCAGCTGCGAGGAAGCTCGGACTGGATGTGGTGTTGGTTCTGAGGGGCAGGGAGCCGGAGATGTACAAGGGGAACCTCCTCTTGGATTCCATCCTCGGGGCGGAGGTTCGCTTCTTCGACGTGGAGGATATAGACCGGGCGGCTCGTGAGGTCGGCTCCGAGCTCGAGGCATCGGGGAGAAGGCCCTACGTCATACCCTTAGGGGGGAGCAACCCCACAGGGTGTCTCGGTTATGTCGTGGCCGCCTTGGAGATAGTCTCCCAGATGGAGGAGAGGGGGATAAATTTCGACCACGTCCTCGTGGCGAACGGCTCCGCCGGGACGCAAGCTGGGTTAGCTTTGGGCTTCAAGGCCCTGGAGAGCGGGGTGAAGGTCATAGGCATCAGCGTGAGCAAGAAGGAGGACCCTCTCAAGGAGCAAGTTATAGATCTGGGGAACAGGACGGCCGAGAAGCTCGGGATAGGGACGAGGCTTTCTCCCGAGGATGTTGTAATCTACGACGACTACATAGGTGAGGGGTACGCTATACCCACGGAAGAATGTGTCGAGGCTATAAAGCTCGTCGCAAGGACAGAGGGGTTGTTATTGGACCCCGTCTACACCGGGAAGGCGATGGCGGGGCTCGTGGACCTCGTGAGGAAGGGGGCGTTCGGGAGGAACGAGAACTTGCTCTTCGTGCATACAGGTGGCACTCCGGGCCTATTTGCGGAAGAAGGGATATTCGATGAGCGACGTGGGCCCTCGCCTGGAAGGGGGGGAAGATGAAGGTCGTCATAATAGGGGGAGCGGGGAGGGTGGGATCTAACACGGCCTACGCCCTCCAGCTCGGAGGGGTGGTCGAGGAGGTGGGGCTCGTAGATGTGGCAGAGGACGCCGCCAGAGGGGAGGCGCTGGACCTTATGCACGGTTCAGCCTTAGTGGCGCCCCAGAGGTTCCGAGCGGGAGGCTATGAGCTCGTCCCCCAGGCTGATATGGTCGTCATCGCCGCAGGGCTCAGGAGGAGGCCGGACGAAAGCAGGCTCGCACTCATAAACAGGAACGTGGCGCTCTTCAGGGAGATATTGGGCAAGGCCAGGGAGACCGGGTGGAAGGAAGGGGCGGTGCTTCTGGTGGTCACGAACCCCGTGGATGTGTTGACGTACCTGGCCGTGAGGGAGTCCGGACTTCCGCCCGAAAGGGTCCTCGGCCTCGGCACGATGTTGGATACCATGAGGTTCAGGTCGCTTTTAGCCGAACACTTCGGCGTGGACCCCACGCAGGTGGACGCCCTCATACTCGGGGAACACGGGGACAGTATGGTTCCCATATGGTCCACAGCGGCCGTGAACGGCGTGCCCCTGAGGAGCCTCCCGGGTTACACTGATTCGGCCGTGCAGAGGATATTCGAGCGCACCAAGGGGAGCGGTGCTGAGGTCATAAGGCTCAAGGGAGGGGCGGGGTACGCCGTGGGAGTGGCGGTGAGGGAGGTCGTGCACAGCATCGCCACGGACAGAAGGGCGGTCCTTCCCGTCTCGTCCCTGCTCCAGGGGGCCTACGGCCTCGGACAGGTCTGCCTGAGCGTCCCGACCTTAGTGGGCCGCTCGGGCCTGGAGGGTCACATAGAGATGGAGCTATGGCCCGAGGAGCTTTCGGGGCTGCAGCGCTCGGCCGAGGTGCTGAGGGAGACCATCGGCAAGGTCTTGTAGGTCCAAGAAAATGGGGCACGAACCATGAACCGTGAACTACCGGACCACCTGAAGGACCTCTTCTGGGACAGGGACTTCGGCAGCATAACATGGGCAAGCCACAGGGACCTCGTGATATCCCGTATCCTGTCCTGCGGGACCTACGAGGACATAAGGTGGCTTCTGCGCAAGCTCGGCGCGGACGAACTCCGCAGTTGGATGACCGCAAGGAGGGGAAGGGGCCTCGAGGCAAGACAGCTCCGCTTCTGGGAGGTCATACTGGACCTTCCGGAGGGTGAGGTGGACGCATGGCTTGAGGAAAGGGACGGTATCTGGGATAGGAGGGTGGGAAGGTGAGGTGGCACCTCGAGGTCCTGGATGAAGCCCAGAGGGAGGTCCTTCGCAGGTTCGGTCCCGTAGCGGGAAGGTTGGGCTTTTACCTTGGAGGAGGCACTGCCCTGGCCCTTTACTTTGGACATCGCAGTTCGGTGGACTTCGATTGGTTTACCCCGGAACGGTTGGAGGACCCTCTGGTGCTTGCGGAGGAGCTTAGGGATGAAGGCATCCAGTTCGAGACGGGACAGGTAGCGAGAGGCACCCTTCATGGCTTCGTTTCCGGGGTCCGTGTGAGCTTCTTCGAATATCGTTATCCGTTGCTCGGGTCCCTCCGATCCTTAGAGGACTTCGGCCTTGAGGTCGCATCTCTGGACGACCTTGCCTGCATGAAGCTCTCTGCGGTCGTTCAGAGGGGTTCGAGGAAGGATTTCATAGATGTGTATGCCCTCGGGACGAGGCACAGGTCGCTTGCGGAGATGTTGGGGCTTTACAGGAGAAAGTATGGGGTTGAGGATGTGGTCCACGTCCTCTATGGGCTTTTGTATTTCGACGATGCGGAGCGTGAGGACATGCCGAGGATGTTCTGGGATGTGGGTTGGGATATGGTCAAGGCCACCATACGGCGATGGGTGAAGGAGGTGGTTTGAGGTTTGCCCTCACCCCCCTTTTCCCCCTCTCCCTCATCAGGGAGAGGGGGGAGATATGGGACAGGGTGTGAAGACCTATTTGGAGCTGAGGGCGAGACAGAAGGCTTACTGGGGAGACTTCAGACTGTGGACTTCATGAAATAGGGGATTGACAACATGGGTTTTCTTCCGGATATTCCAAATGAGGAGGATCTATGGCGCTTCGGGTGTATAACACCCTTTCCCGAAGGAAGGAGGAATTTAGGCCCCTCCACGAGGGCTTCGTGGGGATATATGTGTGCGGCCCGACGGTCTACGACCACCCCCACATAGGCCATGCCAAGAGCTACATAAGCTTCGATGTGGTCGTCAGGTACCTGAGGCACTTAGGGTACAGGGTCCGCTACGTCCAGAACATAACGGACGTAGGACATCTGACGGACAACGCGGACCAAGGGGAGGACAAGATAGAGAAGAGGGCCGCAGCGGAGAGGCTCGAACCTATGGAGCTCGTCGAGATATACATGAGGAGCTACTTCGAGGATATGGACGCCCTGGGAAACCTGAGGCCGGACATCTCCCCGAGGGCGAGCGGCCACATCCCGGAGCAGATAGAGCTTGTGAAGGTGCTGCTGGACAAGGGATATGCCTATGAGGTGGGCGGTTCGGTGTACTTCTCGGTGGAGAAGTTCGGCGGGTACGGGAAGCTCTCCGGAAGGAGGTTCCAGGAGCAGTGGGAGGCGGTGAGGATAGCCCCCAACCCGGAAAAGCGTCATCCTGCGGACTTCGCCCTGTGGAAGAGGGCGGAACCCGGACACATACTGCGCTGGCCCAGTCCCTGGGGATGGGGATATCCGGGCTGGCATCTGGAGTGCTCAGCCATGTCCATGAAGTACCTGGGGGAGACCTTGGACATACACGGGGGTGGGATGGAGAACATATTCCCCCATCATGAGTGCGAGATAGCCCAGAGCGAGGCCGCAACGGGCAAGCCCTTCGTACGATATTGGATGCACAACAACATGGTCACGGTAGAGGGGACCAAGATGGGCAAATCCTTAGGGAACTTCGTCACCATAAAGGAGGCCCTGAAGTCGTACAGCCCTATGGCGCTTCGTCTCTTCGTGCTTGGCAGCCACTACCGCTCCCCGGTGGACTACACCGAGGAGGCGATGAGGGCCGCACAGAGGGGATGGGAGAGGCTGAACAGAGCGGTCCAGATGGTCAAGGAGCGCATACGCTACGCGCCCGATGGACCGGAGGACAGGGAGCTTTCAGAGGCGGTCCGGAGGTGCGAAAGGGACTTCTCGGAGGCCATGGACGACGATTTCAACACGCCCGGGGCGTTGGGAGCCCTGTTCGAGCTGACCAGAGAGGTGCTCGCCGGTCTGGAATCCGGTACCCCCTCCAGGACCACCCTGAAGAAGGTGGAGGACTTGTACAGTAGGCTGGCAGGAGGTGTGCTCGGGTTCAGGTTCGAGGAGGAAGGAGGGGGAAGGGAGGAAGAGCTCTTGGACCTTCTGGTCGAAGTGAGGGCCGAACTTCGGAGGGCCAAGAACTGGGAGCTCGCCGACAGGATAAGGGAGAGGCTCAGGGAACTTGGTATAGCCTTAGAGGACAGGCCGGAGGGGACGGTATGGAGAAGGTACAGCTGAGCATAGGGATGCCCGGGGAGGTAAGAGCTCGGAAGGATTCCTACCACCTCATAATAATAGGAGGAGGTCCTGCGGGCCTCACGGCCGGGATATACGCCAAAAGGGCCGGCCTGGATGCGGTGCTCTTAGAAAGGACGGCCCCCGGAGGTCAGGCGGCCCTCGCCGACCTCATAGAGAACTACCCGGGGTTTCCGGATGGGATATCGGGGGCCGAGCTCGTCCGGCGCTTCGAGGAGCAGGCGAGGAAGTTCGGCCTGGAGATGTTGACGGCCGAGGCCGAGAGGGTGGAGCTGGAAGGGGAATGGAAGATCGTGCATACGGACTCGGGGAAGTTCAGGGCGAGGGCCCTGATCGTGGCTACAGGAGCCCAGCCTAAGAAGCTCGGCGTCCCGGGGGAGGAGGAGCTCACGGGCAGGGGGGTCTCCTACTGCGCTACCTGCGACGGCCCTATGTTCAGGGACAAGGTAGTTGCGGTGGTAGGCGGAGGGGATACGGCCGTCCAGGAGGGGATATACCTTTCAAGGTTCGCCAGGAAGGTGTACCTGATACACAGGAGGGACAAGCTTAGGGCCACAAGGATACTGCAGGAGAGGCTCTTCAGGCAGGAGAAGGTGGAGACGATCTGGAACACCGTGGTGGAGGAGATAGAAGGGGACCGGAAGGTGGAGGCCCTCCGCCTGCACGACCTCAGGACCGATGAGGTTTCCCGCCTGAAGGTGGACGGGGTCTTCATCTTCGTGGGCACGAAGCCGAATACGGAGTTCCTGAAGGGCGTCGTGGAGCTGGACGAAGGTGGCTACATAGTGACCAGATCCCGCACCGAGACCTCGGTCCCCGGGATATTCGCAGCAGGGGACGTCCAGGATTCGGTCTTCCACCAGGTCTCGACCGCGGTAGGATGTGGGGCGCAGGCTGCGATGATGGCCGAAAGGTACATTTCCGAGCACGGGTGGGGGCCGGGATGAAGGATGCTTACTTCAGGCCGGATTCCATCGAGAAGAAGGCCCTAAGCATGCTCAGGGAGGTGGAGCCCTACAGAAGGTCCCACATCCTTCTGAACCCGGAACGCTCAGCGCTCCTGATCCTGGACATGCAGGAGTACTTCCTCAGGCCCTCGTCGCACGCATACGTTCCGAGCGCCGAGGCGGTCGTCCCTAAGGTTCGTTCCTTAGCTGAGGCGTACGCCCGGAGGGGCCTTCCTGTGGTCCTTACCCGTCACACGAACTCCCCGGAGGACGCTGGGGTCATGGGGAGGTGGTGGAGGGAACTGATCTCGCCCGACCACCCCCTGAGCGGCATAGTCCCCGAGCTGGAACCGCATGGGATCATATTGGACAAACACCAGTACGACGCCTTCTACGGCACGGAACTCGAGGAGCTGCTTAAGGAAAAGGGGGTTTCGCAGGTTGTGGTATGTGGCGTCATGACGCACCTTTGCTGCGAGACCACGGCACGCTCGGCCTTCGTAAGGGGGTTCGAGGTCTTCTTCCCGGTGGACGGGACCGCAACCTACAACGAGGCCTTCCACAGGGCGACCCTTTTGAACCTCTCGCACGGGTTCGCAGTGCCCGTGCTTGTGGATGAGGTGCTCAGGGCCTTGAAATAAAGTGAACCGGGGGTAGAAATGAAGTTCAAAGTGGTATTGGAGCCCAGCGATGAAGGCGGATACACCGTCTATGTTCCTTCCCTTCCTGGATGTATAAGTGAAGGTGACACGCTGGAGGAGGCGCTGGCGAACATTCGGGAGGCCATAGAACTCTATCTCGAGCCTGTAGAGGACGATTGGGTTATGGAGGAGGGAGCACTGGTGAGGGAGGTGGTGTTGTGAGCAAGGTCCCAAGTCTATCTTACACCAAGATCATCCGGGCCCTACAAAGAGACGGGTGGACGGTCGTTCGCCAGCGCGGTAGCCATGTTCGATTACAAAAACGGATAGGAGATGAGGTGCTGAAGTTGACCGTTCCCGCACATCGTCCGGTAAAACGTTCCACCCTTGTTCATATCTTGAAGCAGGCTCGTTTGGATGTCGAGCGATTCTTGGAGTTGTTATAGGGGGATGTATAGGGGGATGTATAGTGTATAACGGCTATAGTCAAGGAGCCTAGACTCAACATGGTGTCGGACGCCGAAGTAGCTATAATCGGGGCAGGGCCTGCCGGGATAGCGGCTGCCGTCCAGCTGAAGCGATACGGGATAGAACCCCTGGTCTTCGAGAAGGGCCGGATAGGGGGCCTCCTCTGGAACGCGAACTTAGTGGAAAACTACCCCGGTTTCCCGGGTGGCATCCCGGGACCGGAGCTGGTCGGGAAGCTTGAGGCCCAACTCAGGAAGGCATCCGTAGATGTGATCTATGAGGAGGTCGTGAAGCTGGAGGAGGGGTTCGGGCTGAAGACCGAGGGGGGAAGTTATACGGCCGATATAGTGGTGGTGGCCTCCGGCACGGAACCCCGCAAGTTTCCCGGCCGGATATCGGAGGAGGTGGAGGGGCGGGTGTTCTACGAGGTATATCCCCTCAGGGACCTGGCCGGAGCCCGTGTGGCGGTGGTGGGGGCCGGAGATGCCGCCTTCGACTACGCTTTGAACCTCGCCCGGCGCAACGAGGTAGTGCTCCTCAACCGGGGATATAAGCCCAAATGTCTGCCCTTGCTGTGGGAGAGGGCGAGGACCACGCCGAGCATAGCCTACAGGGAGGGCGTAGAAGTCATGGAAGTCCTCCCGTCCGAAGGCGGCGTCGGGCTTCTATGTCGGACGGACGGAGGTGAGGAGAAGGTAGAGGTCGATTACGTCCTCTTCGCCATAGGGAGGCAACCCAAGTTGGACTTCATGTCTCCCGAGCTGCGGGGACGTACGCTGGAACGGCTTCATCTCATAGGGGACGTGAAGAACGGAAGGTTCCGCCAGACTGCCATAGCGGTCGGGGACGGGATCAGGGTGGCTATGGAGATATACATGAGGCGGCATTTGACCTGAGGAATTCGGGATGTCGAGTCGTTTGATAGAAATATTTGAAGATGAAAAATTAATTAGGAAAATTCAACGACGTCTGCCATTCCTGTTCCAACTTGCGGAATTGGAGAGTTCCAGGGCGGGGAAAATAGGGATGGAAGTCGGGTCTTTACGGGAGAAGATTCTAATTGCCCTCCTGATCTATAAGTTCGGCGAAGAGAATGTGGAAACGGATATCCCCATTACCGAGCCTGAGGTGGATGTAAGACTGTTCGGAGAGCCCATTTCCATTAAGACGATAACGAGTAGAGGGTTTGGAGGGGTTAAGCTCATATGGACAGTGGATCCTCAAAAGGCGAAAGAGTTCCGTGAGGGTTATCGTCCATGTTGCGACATCTTACTTGTGCAAATTAACTGAGGGGGGAGCATAATTATCAGAGATATTGGTTGACAAGGCTTGAGATAGTGTATATCTCCTTTGAGGGTCTACTATCAAAGGAGGTGACACTATGCTCAAGCCCACATCCACAGAC
>QNCW01000086.1 GCA_003645885.1 Candidatus Latescibacterota bacterium
CCTCGTCGAACGGCCTCCCTATAAGCTGGAGGCCCACGGGAAGCCCGTCGGAGGACCCGCAGGGTACGGATATCCCGGGAAGTCCGGCTAAGTTGACCGAGACCGTATAGACGTCCGAAAGGTACATCGTAAGCGGGTCGGCCACCTTCTCGCCCAAACGGAAGGCCACGGTGGGGGATGTGGGCGTGGCTAAGAGGTCGCAGGTTTCGAAGGCTTCTTCGAAATCCTGTTTGATCAAGGTCCTGACCTTCAAGGCCTTGAGATAATACGCCTCGTAGTACCCTGCGCTCAAGGTGTAGGTCCCAAGCATTATCCTCCTCTTGACCTCCTCCCCGAACCCCTGACTCCTGGTGTTGCAGTACATCTCGTATAGGTCCCTGCCCTCCGCCCTGAAGCCGTATTTTACCCCGTCGTACCTCGCAAGGTTCGATGAGGCCTCGGCGGGGGCCACTATGTAGTACGTGGCTATGGCATATTTCGTGTGTGGGAGGGAGACCTCCACGACCTCAGCCCCCTCCCCCTTCAGGATGTCCACCGCCTCCAATACCTTCTCCCGAACTTCGTCTTCCAGCCCCTCGGCGAAGTACTCCCTCGGAAGCCCTATCCTTATCCCCTCTATTCCTTCGTCCAGGGCCTTTGTGAAGTCCGGGACTTCCACGGGGGCGGATGTGGAATCCCTCGGGTCGTATCCGGATATGACGTTCAAAAGCAGGGCCGTATCTTTCACGTTTTTCGCCATGGGCCCTATCTGGTCGAGGCTCGAGGCGAAAGCCACAAGCCCGTACCTGGAAACCCTCCCGTATGTGGGCTTGAGCCCGACCACCCCGCAGAAGGAAGCAGGTTGGCGTATGGAGCCCCCGGTGTCCGATCCCAGGGCGAGGACCGCCTCGCCTGCGGCCAGGGCCGCTGCCGACCCCCCGCTCGAACCTCCGGGGACCCTCTCAGGGTCGTGGGGGTTCCTCGTGGGGCCGAAGTAGGAGTTCTCGGTGGAGGAGCCCATTGCGAACTCGTCTAAGTTCGTCTTCCCTAAGAACACAGCATCTGCGGCTTTGAGCTTCTCTACGACGGTGGCGTCGTAAGGGGACACGAAATTCTCCAGGATCTTAGAGGCGCAGGTCGTCCTCATGCCCTTTATGCATATGTTGTCCTTGACGGCCACCGGCACCCCGGCCAGGACCCCCACCTCCTCGCCCCTCGCCACCCTCGCATCCACCTCCTCGGCCTTCCTCAAAGCTCCCTCCTCGTCCAGGGAGATGTAAGCGTGCACGAGCGGCTCCACCTCCCGGATGCGTCGGAGGACGGAGGCGACGAGGTCCTTTGCCCGTAGTTCTCCACTGCGTATGCGGGCCGAAAGCTCGTATGCGCTCAGTTCCCAGAGCTCCATATCCCTCAGCCTGCCAGTTTCTTGTCCTCCCCTTCCTCCGATGCCGACTCTATCTCGTCCTTAACTTCGTGCATGGCCTTCCTGAACTCCCTTATCCCCTTCCCGAGGCCGTGGGCTATCTCAGGTATCCGCTTGGCCCCGAAGAGCAGCAACACTATCAGGAATATCAGGAGTATCTCACCGTACCCCAGACCTCCGAACATTTCCCTCACCTCCTATCGGGCTTCGAAGTTACGACCTCGAACACGACCGTACCCCCACCTGTGTAAGCCTCAGGGTCCATACACTGGATGTAGGCCCTCTCCGGAGCTTCCTTCCCCGCCAACCCCCACCTTCCCGGAGGGGACACCCTCAGGGCGTTGTAGAAGGGCATGAGCGACGCCAAAGCGTGCATACAGATCGGGACCTCCGAGACGAGCTTATACCCTTCCTCAAGCCTGAAGCTGTCCCCGACCTTATATACCGGACAACGTCCCCTGATCTCCACGACCCGAACTATCAGGTCCATCCTCAATAGAAGTACTTGAAATAGTACCAGGCCACAGCCAGACCGATGAGGCTTATAAGGTTAACTTTTAAGGAGAACCCTAAGGTGATGGTGAGGACGACGAGGTTTAGGGTGAAAGGGGGGAAGACGTAGGTGTATGAGTTCACCAGGACCTTCTCCACGACGCTTCCGTCCGGGAGGATCGCCCCAAGTATGTTCCCCACGACCGTGCCCATCAAAAGCCCCACAAGAAGCGAGACTACGAACATCCCTGTCGTCTTGCGCCTTATGGGGATATCCTTAGCCAAGCTCTCCCCTCAGGACCTTGAGGACCCCGTCTAAGGGGACTTCCCTCTGCTCGGAAAGCTCCATATCCCGCACGACCGCCGCACCCTTGGCCAGTTCCTCCCCTCCGAGTATCACCGCATACCTCGCCCCCATCCTGTCGGCCTGGCGGAGCTGGGACTTCAGGCTCCTTCCTGTGTAGCTTCCATCTGCCCTGAGGCCCGCCCTGCGAAGCTCGGAGAGGACCTTGGGCAGGGCCTCCCTGCCCGGGTCGTCCAAGTACGCCACGAAGACCTCCACCCTCTCGTCCAGCTCGGGGAGCTTCCCCTCCGCCTCCATGGCCAAGAGGGTCCTCTCTACCCCGCCAGCGAAGCCCAGGGCCGGGGTGGGGGGGCCTCCCAGCTCCTCCACGAGCCCATCGTACCTCCCGCCCCCGCATATCGCTTTCTGGGCTCCGAGGCCTCCGTGAACGACCTCGAAGACCGTCCGGGTGTAATAGTCCAACCCCCTCACGAGCCTGGGTTCCTCCCTGTAAGCTACTCCGAGGCTCCTGAGCCCCCTCTTCACCTCCTCGAAGTGCTCCCTGCACTCGCCACACAGGTACTGCGAGATGACGGGAGCTTGGGCCATGACCCTCCTGCATCCCTCCACCTTACAATCCAAAAGCCGCAAGGGATTTGTCTCCATCCTCCTCCTGCAGTCCTCGCATAGCTCCTCCATGTGGGCCCTTGCGAACTTCAGGAGCTCCTGCCTGTAGGAGGGCCTGCAGTTGGGGCATCCTATGCTGTTGAGGAGGAGGGAGATTTCCGAGAGTCCCAGCTCCCTGTATATGCTCAGGGCTAAGTCTATGACTTCAACGTCCAAGGACGGCTCCCCGGAGCCTATCGCCTCCGCTCCGAATTGGTGCGACTGGCGGTAACGTCCTGCCTGGGGCTTCTCGTAGCGGAATATGGGGGAGATGTAGTAGAGCTTCGTAAGTCCTCCCCTTTTGTGCAGGCCGTGTTCGAGGTACGCCCTAAGCACCGAGGCCGTCCCCTCGGGCTTGAGGGCCAAGAGCCTTCCCCCTCTATCCTCGAAGGTGTACATCTCCTTGGAGACTATGTCCGTGTCCTCCCCTACACTCCTGGCGAAGAGCTCCGCCTCCTCGAAGGTCGGGGTGCGCACCTCCCCGTACCCGAAGCGGGAGGCGACCTCCCTGACCTTGCCCTCTAAGAACCGCCAATGTGCAGCCCCTTCGGGCAGGACGTCCTCGGTGCCCTTAGGCCTGCGGAAGAGGAGCGCCATCATCTGCCCCTGTACGCCAACAGTGCCCTGTCCTCGGTGAAGATGTAGTTTATCGGGTTCACAGGACGGCCGTTGTGCCATACCTCGTAATGCAGGTGGGGGCCTGTGGACCTTCCCGAGTTCCCCATCTCCGCTATCTTCTGCCACCTTTTGACCTTCTGTCCTCTTCTTACGAAGGTCCGCCTCAGGTGGCCGTACACCGTCCTGTACCCGTAGCCGTGGTCTATGATTATGACCCTCCCCAAGCCTCTGGTGTAGAAGTTGGCTATGACCTTTCCGTCTGCGGTGGCGTATATTGGGGTTCCCGGCCTGTTGGCTATGTCCAACCCGTAGTGCATGACCCGTCTGCCCGTGAAGGGGTCCTTGCGCATCCCGAAGCCGGAGGAGTAATACCCGGCACAGGGCTTTATGGAAGGGGTGTGGTCCCTGAGGTTCTTGTCGGCCTCGAGGCGGCGTCTTATGGTCTCGAAGCTTTCCCTCTCGAGTTCGGCCTGCCTCAGGAGTCGGTCCAAAAGTCCCCCGACATCCTCCAAGGTCGCCAGAGCGTCGGGGGAAAGGAAGCTTCCGGAATCCCGAACTGCCGGTCCTCCGGTGCCAGCGGCCCTGAGGTCGTCTCCGAGGTCGGGCAGGCCTGCCAGGACCCTGAGGGCCTTATCCTGGGCCATAAGCTCCCGCATGTGGGCGTCCAGATCGTTGAGCTTCCTGCCCATGCTCGCCACCCTGTCCAGCAGCTCATCCCTCTCGGCCCTCAGCTTCCGGAGCTCCTCCTCCTGGACCGACTTCCTGTAATATCCGACCGTATGGAACACGAATGCCCCCAGTAGGACCGCAGCTAAGGCCACGGCCGTCCAGAACGCCTTGGCCGAGACGTGGAGAACCTTCGGGGGGGTGCGGTCGTGGGGGAGGAACCATAAGGTGAACCCACCCTTCATGGTGCGCCAGCCTCCCCGGAGGCCTTCTCCCCCTTCTTGAGGACCTCGAGCTCGGCCTCCCTTATCTTCAACTCATCCTCCAAGGCCTTCACCCTATCTATCAGCTTCCTGATATCTTCCCTCCCCCCCAGCTCTCCGAGGGCTCCCTCCCGGTCCAAGGCGTATATCTTTTCCCCCAGCTCCTCTAGGACTGCCCCTCTGTCCCTCTTTATCTTAGCTATGTCCAGCCTGACCTTCCCTATCCGGCTCAACTCCCCCGCACGCTCCGCCACGACCGCCGCCCCCTTCAGGACCCTGTCCTTTATCTTCCACCATATACCCTCCATAGCTCCTCCTCTCGAGTTAGACCTCGGTCCCACATCTCCTACGCCTCTATCGCTCCCTCTACCTTCGTCTAAGATAACATCTCCTTACTTTCGAAGCAAGGGTTTTTTATCCCGTGAGCTAAGGCGGATCAGGCCGAAGGCCAGGACGGGGTACCCGACCAACACCACCCCCCATCTGAGGACGGATGGGAGGAGCGAGGCCAGGAGGAAGGTTCCCCCGGCGGCGGATGCGAGCCCTCCCACCCTCAGGAAGTCGTAAGGCACAGGGTAAAGCTTCCTGGCCCGCAGGAACAGGGTAAGGGCCATAGCAGAATATGCGGCCAGGGTCGCCCACGCAGCTCCTATCATCCCGATGCGGGGGATCAGGAGGAAGTTCAATCCCAGGTTCAGCCCGGCGGACGCTCCTACTATGGGAGGGAGGAGCCTGGTCCTCCGCTCTGTATATACCCCGACCAAGAACTGCACGTAAAGGCCGTAGACCAGATAGGCCGAGGCCACGACGGGGACCACGGAGGAGGCATCCTCGTATCCGGGCGCGTACCAAGGAAGGACCAGATGGGCTCCTAAGGAGATGCAGAGCCATAGGAACCCACCGGCCGCTACGTAATAAAGGAAAACCCTAGAATATAGCTCCGGAGCTTCGCGCTCCCTGAACGTGGAGAGGAAGAAGGGAACCCAGGCCGCCTCCAAGGCCCTGACGTAGAAGAGCACCACCATCCCGAGCCTGTATCCCACGTTGTACACCGCCAGAACTTTCAACCCTGCCAAAAGTTTCAAGAGCGCCCTATCGGACAGAAATATCACCCTGTCGGCCAGTATCGTGGGGACATACGGCAACCCGAAGGACAGGAGCCCCTTAAGCCTCCAAAGCACGAGCTTGGGTCTGATGTAGGGAAGGCCGAAGGGGAAGGAGCACAGGAGCACGAGGCCTGAGGCAGCGAGGTTAGCCTCGAACACCCCCTGCAGCCCCCTCTTCATGAATCCTACAAGCAGCAAATTCCCTGCCAAGCTCGAGGAGAACCTAACCCCGGTGAGACCCAGATATATCCCAGAGCGGCCCCTCGCCCTGAGGGAGAGGAGGAAGGGGAGGGTCAGGGAATCCAAGAACAATATGGAGGCTCCCAGCCCTACGAGTCCCTTACCCACCCCCAGTAGGGCCCCTATCCTTCCACGGAAGGCCCATATCGCTCCGGACAGGAGGAGGCCACATCCCCCCAAAAATCCCAAGGTCGTGGAGAAGACCTCCCTCCTCTCCCCTTCCTCAGCCGGTGTGAAGTCCCTCAGGAACGCGCCGGATATGCCCCAGGTGTAGAGTACCCCCGCGAATGCCAGGACAGAATAGAGGAGGGCTAAGCTTCCGTAGTCCTCCTTTGGAAGCACCCTGGTGTACAGGGGGATGAGGAAGAAGCCCGTGGCCCGGTTCACGGCGTCCGAAACGCCGTAGACCGACATGTGGCGGACGAGGCTTCTGAGCTTCACCTTCTTCTCCGGACCAGGGCCACCTTTCCGACCTGAACCTTCCCCTGGGGGTCCTTTACCACGTAAAGGTAGACGCCCGAGCCCACGAGATATCCAGCGTCGTTGTCTCCATCCCATGTAACTTCTCCGCTCCCCTCCGGGGATAATGAGCGCACCAGCTCGCCGGATAGGGAGAATATCCTCAGGGAAGAGCCCTCGGGGAGGTTGTGGAAGGTAAGACGCCCCTCTTCCGGGAAGAAGGGGTTTGGAGAGGCGACCACCCTGGGAGCGCTCACCTCGGAGGTCAGTGAGATCTGCAGACGGCTCAGTCCATGTCCCGTGCCTATCCAGAGGCAACCCCTTCCCGCATCGTACTCCAAGGCGTATACCGTATTGTCCACGAGAGGGCTGTTGCTGCGGGTGTAGACCGTGATGGAATCCCCCCTTATCCTGGCCAGCCCCCCCTCGGTCCCGACCCATATGCTCCCTTCGGGGGTGGGACACACCGAGTGGACGAGGTTGCTCGGAAGGCCGTCCGAGACGTCGTACACCCTCCAACCCTCGAACCGAAGCTCGCCTTCGGAGTAGACCGGCCTGAACACGTTCAGGCCTTCCTCGGTCGCCACCAATATTCTGCCGTCCGGGGTCACATCTACCTCCGATATGTCGTTGCTGGTAAGCTTGGGAAATTTGGCCGTGAATATGTGGACCCATCTATCGTCCCCCTTATCCTCCAAGGAAGGGCCGTAGTCCAGGAAGGCCAACCCCATCCTGAAGGTCCCGAACCACAGCCTCCCCTCGAGAGGAAGCAGGGCCGTGCCCTCCCCGTCCGGGACCCCGTCCTCGTCGGTGAAGGCTACGGCGTCCCCGTGAGGGAACCCGCACAAGACGACTATCGGGGTGTTGGTGGGGACGGGGGACCCGTGGGCCATGTAGTTTGCGACCCATATCCTTCCCACATCGTCCACGGCCAGGTCGGCCACCACGCAGAAGTCCTCGCTCACGGTGGGGCTCAAGGGGCTGTTTTCAGGGGTTATCCAGACGACGGAGTCCGCCTCCACATCCGGGGTCCCGTCGTCCTTCAGCCTGAACGCTCCCCTCCCCCAAGTCCCGGCCCATATGAAGCCTTCGTGGTCGATCTCCACGCACGTCACAGCGTCCCTGTAGATGTCCCCCCAGGCGTACCTCGACCAACTCTCCCCGTCGAACCTATAGAGCCCTCCGGGGGACAGGTCCCTCACGCTCGTGGCGGCCCAGAGCACCCCCCTCCGGTCCACCGCAAGGTCGGTGAACCGGTCCCCCGGAGGCCCCAGGACTATGGGGACCCTGAGTCGCCGGTTTAGGAGGTAGAGCATATGGTCCTTGACCATAGCATATCCCGAGGAGAGGTAAACCCAGAGCCCCTCTCCGGCGAAGCTCAGGGAGCTGGGGACCCATCCTTCGACCTCCTCTACGGTCCATTCCCCGTCCTTCGTCCTGAGGTATATACCATCCTTCGTCGCTACGGCGAGCGTGTCCCCCCTTACGGCCACATCGTAAGCCTGAACGCCCATCAACTCCTTCCTCCACCCGTCGCCCACCTTCCCGAACGCCCCCCACTCGGAACATAAGAAGATCTCCTTCCCCTCGCCCGCTATCGAATTCACGGGTCCTATGATGTAACCGTCCTCGGACCTGGAGGCCGAGCACCAGCTTTCGGGATCGTAGAGGTTGGGGGCACCTACCCATGCCCATGCTATCCCCTCATCCGTCCCGACGAACAAAGTGTCCTCCGACATATAAAGACTTCTGACCTGGGCACCCCTGGAAAATCTCCCGAGCCTTCTGTAGCACTCCAATACCTCCCCATCCCTTACGGAGAAGAGGCAGACCCCGTTGTGGGCCGTTCCCACGAAGAGGCTGTCCCCGCATATGCAGAGGGCCTGCACCCTGTCCTCGGCGAAGACGGGGAACACCTCCAACACCCCCTCCTTGGGGGACCAGCATATGAGCCCGTCCTGGGCCGTTCCGAGCCAGAACCTTCCTCGCTCGTCCCTGGCCAACGAGAGGACTTCCGGCCCCTGGACCCTCCCGAAGTCGAAGTAGGGGACGAGCGTGGAATCCTCGGGGTCCCACACGAAGAGGCCTCCGGAAGTCGCCGCCCAGATCTTTCCCCTCACCGTCAGAAGGTCCCTCACCTCCCTCTGGGAAACGTAAGTTGTCCACTGACCGTAGGTCGTCCCTAAAAGCCCCAAGATCACGACCGTCCACATAGGTCCTCCTCAATAGCTCCATCCGAAGAAGAATTCCCTGTGAAGGCCTCCCAACCTCCTGAAGTCGGTGCGCCACGCCCAGTCGAACCTCAGGACCAAAAACTCCGAGACCCTGGCCCTCACCCCGAACCCGAGGCTTCCCACCAATCCTGGGAACTTCCCCTCCCATGCGTTCCCGACGTCAAGGAAGGCCGCTCCCCTCACGGCCCTCAGCCACGCTACGCCGAACGGGAACGCCACCTTTAGGTCATCTATCAAGGGAAATCGAAGTTCGTTGTTTAAGAGCAGGAGATGCCTCCCCCTAAAGGTCCCCCAGGGATAACCCCTGAAGGTCCAACTTCCCCCCATGTAGAACCTCCAAGGTTCCTTGCCCTCGCTCCACGCTCCCAAAAGCCTCAGGGCGAAGCTCACCCTTCGGGAGATCCTTATGTAGTGCCTCAGGTCCAGGAGCCCTATCGCATAGTACGTATCCTGTGAGATGGGGTCCAGGGTGTAGCCCAAAAGTAGGCTGTACCTCCTTCCATCTATCGGCCCCACGGGCCCCCAGAGGCTGGTGTCTAAGACGTAGCCGAGGAATCCGGAGAGGAGCAGGGCCTCCCTCCCCTCCTCCCCCCCGAGCCACCTACGGTGGGAGCGCCTGAGGAGGAGGTCGGCCTCAACCCTACGGAACCTGGAAAGGGGGTAGACCAAGGATATCTCCCCACCGTACCTCCTGTCCATCACCCAGCCTTCGTCCA
>QNCW01000087.1 GCA_003645885.1 Candidatus Latescibacterota bacterium
GCACGCCAGAAGCGACCTTACTACGAGCTCGGACCCGTACCTCGCACAGGAAATAGAGGAGGGGACCGCCGTATGCAAGGGCTGCGGGGCCGTGTACAGGAACAAGAGGTGGTACCTAAGCGTAGAGCTCGCCGATGAAGAGCGCAGGGAGGCGAAGGAGGTGCTCTGCCCCGCCTGCAGGAAGGTGAGGGACAGGATGCCGGAGGGGATAGTTCTCCTGAGCGGTAAATTTCTGGCGCAGCACAAGGAGGAGATCCTGAACCTCGCCCGGAACGAGGAGGAGAACGCTATGGGTCTGAATCCCTTAGAGCGCATAATGGAGATCGTGGACAGAGGCGAGGAGGTTGAGATAACCACAACGAGCGAACATCTCGCCCAGAGGATAGGGAGGGCGGTGCAAAGCGCATATTCCGGAGAGCTCCAGATAAAGTTCTCTGAGGACGTGAAGCTTACGAGGGTGAGCTGGAGGAGGGAGAAGTGAAGGCAGCGGAGGACCTCAGGAGGACCCTTCGAAGGATAGATGGGAGGGGATACAAGGCCTATAAGGACATAGAGGGAACGTACGACTTCGGAAGTTACATACTCTTCGTGGACCACGTCCAGGGGGACCCCTTCGCATCCCCGAGCAGGGTGAGGGTGAGGGTCCCCCAGAAGGTGGCTGGTTTCCCCAAGGATACCTATCACACCAGAAGCAGGGAGGTGGCCCTCAGGGACTTCCTCACGAGGAAGTTCTTGGAGGCCTGCAGGAAGTTCTGCAGGGGGAACAGGGGGACCGGCCACAGCGGGCTCATCTCCATAGACCGGCCGGGACAGGAGATATTGGAAAGGACTTCCGCCTTCGTGACCGAACTTTACGTCGAGGCGAGGTTCGTTATGGGGCTTCCGGCCTTCGGGAGAAGCATAGCGGGAAGGCACGCCGAGGCCATGTTCTTCGAGGAACTTCCAGGGATAGTCCGTTCCTCGCTTTTCTTCAAAAGCTTGGACGAAAAAGCCCTTTACGAACATATAGAGACAGCGGAGGACGCCGACTTCCTCAGGGACCAGCTCGACTCCTTGGGCCTCGTGGCGTTCGTAGCGGACGGGGCCGTGCTCCCGAGGGCGAGCGGGGTGGACCCCAGACCCCTCACCAAGGGGAGGGTCGTGCCGTTCGAGTCCCCGGAATCCCTCAGGGTGGAGGTGGTGCTTCCCAACAGGGGAGCGATAACCGGTATGGGGATACCCAAGGGGGTCACCCTCATAGTGGGGGGAGGTTACCACGGAAAGTCCACCCTCTTAAGGGCGTTGGAGCTGGGGATATACGACCATATTCCGGGGGATGGGAGGGAGTTCGTGGTCTCGAACCCATACACCGTGAAGATAAGGGCCGAGGACGGCAGGAGGATAGAGAAGGTCGACATCTCCCCCTTCATATCGAACCTCCCCTTCGGCCAGGACACGAGGGAGTTCTCCACCGAGGACGCGAGCGGAAGCACATCCCAAGCTGCCAACATCATAGAGGCCTTAGAGGTGGGGGCAAAGGTCCTCCTCATAGACGAGGACACGTCGGCCACCAACTTCATGATAAGGGACCACAGGATGCAGGAGCTCGTATCAAAGGATAAGGAGCCCATAACCCCTTTCATAGATAAGGTCAGACAGCTCTACAACGACCTCGGCGTCTCCACAGTTCTGGTCATAGGCGGTTCGGGGGACTACTTCGACGTCGCTGACTGTGTGATATGCATGGTGGAGTACAAGCCCCAGGATGTGACCCAGGAAGCCAAGGCCATAGCGGAGAAGTACAGGGCCGAGAGGAAGCCCGAGGGAGGGGAGAGCTTCGGGAGGATAACCGAAAGGGTCCCACTGGCGCACAGCTTCGACCCTAGCAAGGGAAGGAGGGAGGTGAAGATATCCTCCAAAGGGCTCCACTCCATCGCCTTCGGCACCTACAACATAGACCTCGGGGCCGTGGAGCAGCTCGTGGACATAAGCCAGACCAGGGCCATAGGGGATGCGATATATTACGCCACGAGGTACATGGACGGAAGGAGGACGTTGAGGGAGATAGTGGAGGCCGTCCTAAGGGACATAGAGAAGAAGGGCTTAGATGTTCTGAGCCCGAGGCCCGTGGGGGACTACGCCGCCTTCAGGGGTCTTGAGCTCGCCGCTGCCATAAACCGCCTGAGGACGCTTTCGGTAAGTCAGAAGGTGTTTTAGATGGCCTGCTTGCCGGTCCTCGTCAAGCCCACCTCCGCCCTCTGCAACCTCTCCTGTTCCTACTGTTTCTACCACGAAAGACCCTCCGACCCCTACGCCGGGGTTCCGAGGAGGATCATGCCCGAGCCGGTGTTGGAGTCCTTCATCTCCCAGTACCTGAGGACCTGTGAAGGGGAGACCGCTTCGTTCTGTTGGCAGGGGGGAGAGCCACTTATGGCAGGTCTGGAATTCTTCGAGAAGGTGGTCTTCCTCCAGATGAGGCACGGAAGGGGAGGCCAGAGGGTCGCCAACAGCGTGCAGACCAACGGGGTCCTCGTAGACGAGCGTTGGGCGGAGTTCTTCAGGGAGTACAACTTCTTTGTGGGCTTAAGCCTGGACGGCCCGGAGGACCTCCACGACCTCCACAGGAAGTTCCCGGACGGAAGGGGGAGCTTCGGGAAGGTTATGAGGGCGGCCGAGGTCCTGAGAAGTTACGATGTGCAGTTCAACGTGCTCGCCGTCGTGACGAGGAGGTCGCAGCAAGAGGCCGGGAGGCTCTACGAATTCTTCGTCTCCGAGGGGTTCAGGTACATCCAGTTCATCCCCTGCGTCGAGCCCGACCCCGGGCTTGCCGTGACCCCGGAGGGATACGGAAACTTCCTCTGCGAACTCTTCGACCTGTGGTACGACGACGGATGGCCCAAGGTTTCGATAAGGTTCTTCGACAACTTGCTCCAGGCCTATCTAGGCCTGCGACCGGACTCCTGCAGCCTGCAGGAGAGGTGCGGGGTCTATTTTGTGGTAGAATACAACGGGGACCTGTACCCTTGCGACTTCTTCGTGGAGGATAGGTGGCTCCTTGGGAACCTCCTGAAGGCCCCTTTAGAGGAAATCTTAGAGGGTCCGAAGTTCCGGGAGTTCTCGGAGCTGAAGCTCGGGCCGTTCCCCGAATGCGAGGACTGTCCATGGGCCTGGGTATGCCATAACGGTTGCCCCCGCTTCAGGCACGTTTGGGGAGGGAGGGAGTACCTGTGCCCTGCGTACAGGAAGTTCTTCCCCTATGCGGACTCGAGGCTCAGGGACCTGGCGGAGAGGATGGGGAAGATCGAAAAGGTAAAGAAACTTTTGGACTTGGGGGCGTACAGGGGTGTGGGCAGGAACGACCCTTGCCCGTGCGGGAGCGGAAGGAAGTTCAAGAAGTGCTGTATGCCGTACGTCAGGAGGTTGGAGGAGGGCGCTGCGAAGCTTGACAGAGTCGGGAGTTAGGACTTATATTGTAGAACAAGATGATATAAGGTCAAGGAGGATATCCCATGGAAGGTATGGGGACTCGGTACGATCCGAAGCAGTTCGAGGCGAAATGGTATTCCTTCTGGGAGGAGAAGGGCTACTTCAAGGCGGACCCTGCCTCACCTAAGCCTAACTTCACCATAGTGATCCCACCTCCCAATGTGACGGATGTGCTCCATATGGGCCACGGACTTAACAATACTCTCCAGGACATCCTGATACGCAAGAAGCGGATGGAGGGGCACGAGGCCCTCTGGGTCCCCGGGACCGACCATGCGGGCATCGCTACCCAGAACGTGGTCGAACGACAGCTTGCGAGGGAGGGCAGGACCAGGTGGGACCTGGGGAGGGAGGCGTTCCTGGAGAGGGTCTGGGATTGGGTGCGCAGGACGGGTGGCACGATAATAGAACAGCTAAGGGCCCTGGGATGCTCGTGCGACTGGTCCCGCACCAGGTTCACCTTGGACCCCGGCCTCTCCCGGGCCGTGAGGGAGGCGTTCGTCAGGCTTTACGAGAAGGGTCTGATATACAAAGGGAAATACATAGTGAACTGGTGCCCCCGTTGCAGGACCGCCCTGGCCGACGACGAGGTCGAACACAGGGAACACGACGGGAAGCTCTGGTACATAAGGTACCCGTTGGAGGGGGGAGGTCACGTGGAGGTGGCCACCACCAGGCCTGAGACGATGCTCGGGGATACCGCCGTGGCGGTCAACCCCGGGGACGGGAGGTACAGGGGGATCGTCGGAAGGACCGCAGTGCTGCCCCTTCTGGGCAGGAGGATACCGGTCGTAGCGGACGAGGCCGTGGACCCGGAGTTCGGCACAGGCGCTGTGAAGGTCACCCCGGCCCACGATCCTGTGGACTACGAGGTAGCACTGAGGCACGGCCTGCCCTTCGTGGTCGCTATGGACGAGGACGGGAGGATGACCGAGGAGGCCGGACCTTACAGGGGCCTGGACAGGTTCCAGTGCAGGGAGAAGGTCTTAGAGGACCTGAGGAGGGAGGGGCTTCTACTCAAGGAGGAGCCGCACAGACACTCCGTCGGGCACTGCTATAGGTGCGACACTGTGGTGGAGCCGTACCTCTCGGACCAGTGGTTCGTGAGGATGAAGCCCCTGGCGGAGCCGGCCTTAGAGGCGGTGTCCGAAGGGAGGATAAGGCTCTATCCGGAGAGGTGGACCAAGGTCTACGAGCACTGGATGAGGAACATAAAGGACTGGTGCATATCGAGGCAGCTTTGGTGGGGGCACAGGATCCCCGTCTGGACCTGCCCGGACTGCGGGGAGGTGACGGTCTCCCGTGAGGACATAGCCGAGTGCCCGAAGTGTAGGAGCCCCAAAGTACAGCAGGACCCAGACGTCTTGGACACTTGGTTCTCCTCGTGGCTCTGGCCCTTCTCCACGTTGGGATGGCCGGAGGATACCGAAGACCTGAGGAGGTTCTATCCTACGGACGTCCTTGTCACGGCCCCGGAGATCCTCTTCTTCTGGGTTGCGAGGATGATAATGGCCGGGCTGGAATTTATGGGCGAGGTTCCCTTCCACACCGTGCTCCTGCACGGAACCGTGAGGGACATGATGGGCAGGAAGATGTCGAAGTCCCTCGGCAACGGCATAGATCCGATGGAGGTGATAAAGCTTTACGGCGCAGACGCCCTCAGGTGGACCATAGCCTCGGGGACGGCCCCAGGGACGGACCTCTACTTGGACCACAGGGACATAGAACGTTCGTTCGCCCCGGGCAGGAACTTCGCTAACAAGATATGGAACGCTTCAAGGCTCGTGCTTATGAACTTGGAGGGATACGAGCCCGAGATGGCCGGCCCGCCGAGGCTCGAGGACAGGTGGATAATAAGCCGCCTCGAAAGGGCCAGGGCCTATACGGAGGAGGCCCTGGAGAGCTTCAGGTTCAACGAGGCGGCGAGGGCCATCTACACCTTCTTCTGGGGGGAGCTCTGCGATTGGTACCTCGAGGCCGTCAAGCCGAGGTTTTCGGGGGAACCGTCCGACCGTGCCAGAGCTCAAAGGACCCTCGTATATGTCATGGACAAGGTGCTGCGCCTCCTCCATCCCTTCATGCCCTTCATCACCGAGGAGATATGGCAAAGGATGAGGCCCCTCCTGGGCGATGTTCCGGACAGCATCACGGTAGCATCCTGGCCCGAGCCCCGCCCCCAGGACGTAGACGAAGGAGCCGAGGCCGAGATGGACCTTATAAGGGAAACCGTAGTCGCCGTGAGGGATATAAGGAGGGAGATGCGCGTCCCACCTTCGGCGGTGGTACAGATCTTCGTGAGGGCCGAAGAAAGGGAGGGTGATATCTTGATGCGGGAGAGGGAATTTTTGGAGAGGTTCGCTCGGGCCAAACTTGAACAGGTGGGCCCGGAAGTTCGTAGGCCCCCCCTCTCCGCATCCTCGATGGTCCGGAGGACCGAGATCTTCGTCCCCCTCGGAGAGCTGATAGATGTCGAGGCCGAGCGCAGGAGGCTCGAAAGGGAGCTCAGCGAGATCGAGAGAAGGCTGGAATCTTTGAAGGAGAGGTTGGAGGACGAAAGGTTCCTGCAGAGGGCGCCGGCGGAGGTTGTGGAGAGGGAGAGGAGGAGGTTCGGTGAGCTTTCGCAGCAGCTCGAAAGGCTGAGACAAAACTTGGGGGCCCTGTCTTCTTGAAGGCCCTCGCACACCGGCAAAACAGGGGGAAGGATGAGGTCCATAGCAGTGATAGGAGTGGGCTATGTAGGGCTCGTAACAGGGGCCTGTTTTTCGGATCTGGGGAACGAAGTTTGGTGCGTGGACATAGATGAGGGGAAGATATCCAAGCTTCGGAAGGGCACGCCTCCCTTCTACGAGCCAGGGTTGGAGGAGATGGTCAGACGCAACCTCAGGGCAGGCCGCCTACACTTCACCACTTCCTACGAGGAGGCCTTGAGGGACGCAAGGTATGCCTTCATAGCGGTCGGGACGCCTGAGGGGGTGAACTGGGAGGCGGACCTCAGATACGTTCGCATGGCAGCAGAATCCATAGCTTCGGCCATGCGGAGGCCCCTCATAGTTGTGAACAAGAGCACGGTTCCTGTGGGCACGGGGGACTGGGTTTCCGACATCATCAAGGGGAGGATGGGCGACGGGGTCCAATTTTCCGTTGTCTCCAACCCAGAGTTCCTGAGGGAGGGTTCTGCGATAGCGGACTTTCTGAACCCCGACAGGATAGTGATAGGGTCCTTGGACAGGAAGGCTGCCGAGGAGGTGGCCCAGCTTTACCTTCCCCTGAGGGCCCCGATAGTCATAACCGACCTCAGGACCGCCGAGATGATAAAGTATGCATCTAACGCTTTTTTGGCCACGAGGATAAGCTTCATAAACGAGATAGCGGACATATGCGAGGCAGTCGGTGCTGATGTTAAGGAGGTTGCAGCTGGTATGGGATACGACAGGAGGATAGGGCGTGGGTTTCTGGATGCTGGATTGGGCTGGGGAGGGAGCTGCTTTCCCAAGGATGTGAAGGCCTTGGCCCGTTTGGCCGTTTCTTATGGATGCGAGCCGAAGATCCTCAAGGCAGCGATAGAAGTGAACGAGGGAAGAAGGGTTCGAATAGTTCGCAAGCTAAGGGAGGTTCTCGGTGGGTTGGATGGAGCGGTTGTGGGGCTTTTGGGACTGGCGTTCAAGCCCAACACCGACGACATGAGGGAGGCGCCTTCGGTATATTTGGCGGGGATGCTCCTTAGGGAGGGGGCGAAGGTAAAGGGATACGATCCTGAGGCCATGGGAAATGCGAGGAGGCTTCTTGCTGAGGTTAGGTTGTGTAGGGACCCTTACGATTTGGCCGAGGGGTGCGATGCTTTGGTTGTGGTTACCGATTGGAACGAGTTCAAGCAGTTGGACCTTTACAGGATCAGGGAGCTGATGAGGAGGCCTGTGGTGGTGGACGGCAGGAACATATACGAGCCCAGGATCATGAAGGAAATGGGGTTCATTTACCACGGCATGGGGAGGGGCGCCGCTTAGATGGACGAAAAGCTTAAGGAACTGCGGTCCGTACTGAGGACCATTCCCAACGAGTTCGAGGGAAGGGATTACACCGTAGAGATCTTCACCGAGGAGCTTACATCCCTCTGCCCCTTCAGGGGCCTTCCGGATTTCTACGGGCTCCGCATAGTCTACGTCCCCGACGCCTCTCTCGTGGAGTTGAAGAGCTTGAAGTTCTACCTCCAGGGCTTCAGAGAAGTTGGCATAACCCATGAGAGCCTCCTAAATGTGATATTTGAGGACCTTCTGGAACTTCTGAAGCCCAAGTACCTGAAGGCCGAACTTTATGTCAACATAAGGGGAGGGATAAGGACCACGGTCCGAAGGGAATACGGAGATCAAGGGACCAAGTAATGCCGGTCGTCTGGATGTACTGGGCTGCGGCCCTTACCCTCGTCACGTTGGCCAGTGCGTATGTCGTGAGGAGGTTCGGCCAGTACGGGTTCGCAGCCCTTACATCTTTCTACACCATATACCTGGGAGCG
This sequence comes from Candidatus Latescibacterota bacterium, assembly GCA_003645885.1. Classification (GTDB taxonomy): domain Bacteria; phylum Latescibacterota; class 4484-107; order B68-G9; family B68-G9; genus B68-G9. The sequence continues at coordinate 7,976 of QNCW01000087.1, forward strand.
TCCCAGATATTGGCTGCGAGGATAGTGAGGTTCGACCTGGGCTTTTATAGCTTCTTCGCCCCAGCCGCCGTCCTCATCTATCCCTTCGTGGCCCAGGCGGTGGATATGATAAACGAGGTTTACGGTAGGAAGAAGGCACACCTTGCGATAGCTATAGCCTTCGCTACCCAGGTGCTCCTGGTGGCCTTCATCCTCATGGTCAACAGCCTTCCTCCCGCCCCCTTCTTCGGGTACGAGGACGCTTGGAGGAACATATTCGGCCTGGGGGTGAGGATAACCGTAGCTTCGTGGATTTCCTTCCTCGTATGCCAGAACGTAGATGCTTACATATTCTCGTGGTTGAAGAGAAGATGCGAGAGAAAGGTGTGGCTGAGGAGCGTGACGAGCGACGTCCTGGACCTCACTTTGGACAGCGCCATATTCGTAACATTAGCATTTTATGGGGTTATGCCTATAGGACCGCTCATAATCGGCCAGATAGCCACAAAGAACTTCGTAGGGTTCATAGATACGCCTTGGTTCCTGTGGTACAGGAAGCTCGTCAGCTCCCTTGCTTAGGCGGACCTTTCTTTTTATCTTATAAGGCAAGCGATGGACTGGGAAAATATCAATCCGTATAAAGGAGGGGGAGTTATGTCAAAGAAGTATGTGTACTTCTTCGGGGCTGGGAAGGCGGAAGGAAGTGCGGACATGAAGGAGCTTCTGGGAGGTAAGGGAGCGAACCTTGCCGAGATGACCAACTTAGGAATTCCCGTTCCCCCGGGCTTCACCATAACCACCGAGGTCTGCACCTACTACTACCGCAACGACCACAGGTACCCGGAAGGCTTGGAAGAGCAGGTGAACGAAGCCCTCGCAAGGGTCGAGGAGATAATGGGCCAGAAGTTCGGCGACCCCGAAAATCCCCTTCTGGTGTCCGTCCGCTCGGGGGCCAGGGTCTCCATGCCGGGCATGATGGACACCGTGTTGAACTTGGGCCTGAACGACGAGACGGTGCAGGGGCTGATACGACAGACCGGCAACGAGCGCTTCGCCTACGACTCATATAGAAGGTTCGTCCAGATGTACGGGGACGTGGTCTTGGGCCTCAAGCCCGAAGCCAAGGACGAGAGGGACCCCTTCGAGGAGATCTTGGACCGGAAGAAGGA
>QNCW01000088.1 GCA_003645885.1 Candidatus Latescibacterota bacterium
ATTTCGTTGTTAAGGAGGACTTCGCATATCCGATACCCGAGGGCTTCCCCGACCTGCAGGCCGCGCCCCTCCTGTGCGCCGGGATCATAGGGTACAGGGCCCTGAGGCTCAGCGAGGTGAGACCTGGGGAGAGGCTCGGCATGTACGGCTTCGGAGCGTCGGCGCATGTAACCATACAGGTGGCGAAGTATCGGGGTTGCGAGGTCTTCGTGTTCACGAGGAGCCCGGAGCATAGGAGGCTTGCGGAGGAGCTCGGGGCGGCCTGGGTGGGTGGGCCCGACGATGAGCCTCCCGAGGAGATGGATTCCTCCATAATCTTCGCCCCAGCCGGACCCCTCGTGCCGAAGGCACTGAAGGCCCTCAGAAAGGGCGGGACCTTGGCCCTCGCAGGGATCCACATGACCCCGATTCCCCAGATGGAGTACAGCCTGCTGTACGGCGAACGCACCGTAAGGAGCGTGGCCAACAGCACCCGTAGGGACGCGGAGGAACTTCTGAGGTTGGCGGCGGAGATACCCATCCACACGGAGGTGGAAGAATACCGGCTCGAGGAGGCCAACGAAGTGCTACTGAAGCTCAAAAGAAGCGAGATCCGAGGGGCTGCGGTCTTGAAGGTCCGATAAAAAAAGCCCCACCGAAGCCGGTGGGGCTTTCCTTTTCGGGATAGGTCAACGACGACCGAGCTTCACCACGTTGGCCGCCTGAAGGCCCTTGGGAGTCTGGACTATATCGAACTCCACCTCCTGGCCTTCCTCGAGGGTGCGGTAACCTTCACCGACGATGGCGGAGAAGTGCACGAACACGTCCTCCCCGTCGTCCCGCTCGATGAAGCCGTACCCTTTGGCGTCGTTGAACCACTTCACCCTTCCTTTCGGCATGCTGCTACCCCTTTGCTACATGGTTAAACTTTCCACTTTGGAAGGGACCAAAACAGAAAAACCACAAGGCCCGAAAGGGCAACTTGTGGTTCTCCTCACAGGTCTCCCTTCCAAAGGCCACCTCCAAATTCGAGTATAATATACATCCTTTCCAAGGAAATGTCAAGCAAAATCTCTTCGGTAAAGGCTCACTCGAGGGCGGTTATACGGGGCGTGAACTTCCCCGACCTTCTGGTGGCTATTTTGGCAGGGACCAGGCCGAGGGGGAGGAAGGCGACCCCCAGGCCGAGCCCTACGAGCTCGGACCCCGTGAGGACGTACCCGAGTAGGACGCCCGAGAGGAAGGTCAAGGTGGGCACGAGGTAGACCAGAGCCGAAGCCCTGAGGAAGAGCCCGGAGGGCATGGCTACTCTAACTCTCTGCCCCGGAAGGACTCCAAGGGGGTCCTCGACCTCGACGAGCATCTCCTCCCCCTCGGCCGCGCACAGCCCGCACCTCCCGCAGGCGGGGTTCCTTCTGAAGGAGACCACGGCCCTTCCGGGCCTCGGAACTTCCACGACGACCCCGAGCTCCGTCATGCCGCCCTCTCCATCCGGATTATCTTCCTCGGGCACTTCTCCACAACCTCGTCCCAGTTCCCGCTCTCGTACACCTTCCCGTAGTCGACCTTAGCCAGGTTCCCGTCCATGTAGAAGGCTCCGTTGTCGCTCGTCCTGGCGCACATCCTGCAACCTATGCATCCGACCTCGCATACCCTTCTGACCGCAGGGGCCCTGTCCGGGTTGTTACAGGCGACGAAGATCGTTTCCCCTCTCTTCCTGTCGTACGGCTCTAAGGTTATTATACCCCTCGGGCAGGCCTGAACGCACTTGCCGCAGCCCGTGCACCTTTCCACATCCACCTTGGGACGTCCGTCGGCCATGTATATGGCGCCGAACCCGCAGGCCCTGACGCAGTCGCCGTACCCCAAGCATCCGTACCTGCATGCGTACTCTCCTCCTAAGAGGTTCGCGGCCGAACAGGTCTTCACCCCCCTGTACTCCGCCACCTTGACCTTCTGTTCGGAAGTTGCGCCGCAGTGGACCACGGCGACCTTCTCCACGACCTCGACCTCGCCCAGGCCCAATATCTCGGCTATCCTGCGGGCAGACTCGGTCCCACCCACGGGACAGGCCCCGGGCTCGGCATCCCCCTTTACTATCCTCTCGGCCATATCCCTACAACTTGCGGACCCGCAGGCACCGCAGTTCGCGCCCGGAAGGGCCTCCAAAACCGCCTCGACCCTCGGGTCCTCCTGGACAGCGAGCTTCCTGTTGACCACGGCCAGGATAGCGGCGAACGCCAAGGCCAAAAGCCCCATGCTAAGGACCGAGACCAATATCGGGTTCATATCTCCTCCTTTTACACCCTTATCAACCCTGAGAACCCCATAAAGGCGAGGGCCAATATTCCGGCAGTTATGAGGGTTATGGGAGCACCCCTGAAGGCCCTCGGTAGGTCCGCAAAGGCAAGCTCCTCTCTTATCCCGGCCATTATGGTCAGCACGAGCGTGAAGCCTATGCCGGCTCCGATGCCGAACACCAACCCCTCTATGAAGTCGTATTCCCTGAGGACCATAAAGAGAGCAAGGCCCAGTATGGAGCAGTTCGTGGTTATGAGGGGGAGGTATATGCCCAAGGCCCTGTAAAGTTCGGGGCTGAACCTCCTGAGGAACATCTCCACTATCTGGACCAGCGACGCTATCACGAGTATGAAGGTTACATATTCCAAAAACGGCAGGCCGAACCTGACCAAAATGTGGTGGTAGATGAGCCATGTCACGGTGGCCGTCAGGGTCATAACGAATATGACGGCGAGGCCCATCCCCACCGCCGTCTCCATCCTCGAGGATACTCCTAAGAAAGGGCATATGCCTAAGAAATAGTGGAGCACGAAGTTGTTCGTAAGGACCGCCGCTACGAATATGAGAAGGAGCTCCATCTTGCCTCCTTATTTGGTCCTTTCTATTGCGTTCATCGCTGCCACCAGGAACCCCAAGGTCAGGAAAGCCCCAGCGGGAAGGATCATCACCACCCAAGGGTGCCAGCCAGGTATCACCTCGTGTCCGAACACCTCCCCCGAGCCCAGAAGTTCCCTTATGCTCCCCAGAAGCGTCAGGGCGAATATGAACCCGCTACCCACCCCCAAGGCGTCCAAGATGGAACGGCCCGTGGGGTTCTTGGATGCGAACACCTCCTGACGTCCCAGTATAAAGCAGTTCACGACTATGAGGGGGACATAAGGGCCCAAGGCCTTGCTTATAGCGGGGAACTTGGCCTTGAGGAAGAGGTCCGCGACGGTCACGAAGGTGGCTATTATGACGGTGAAGGTGGCTATGCGGACTTGGCCCGGCACGAGCTTCCTTATTATCGACACCACGAGGCTCGTGGAGGTCAACACGAAGGTCGTAGCAAGGCCCATCGAGAGGCCGTTTAAGGCGGAAGTCGTCACCGCCAACGTCGGACACATCCCCAAGAGCATCCTGAATATAGGGTTCTCCTCCCAAAGGCCCTTCAGGTACTCCTGGTACCAAGGTCTCCGGCTCACTTCTTCCCTCCTTTCCATTTGATCGTGGCCTCGGTCTCGCAGTCCGGAGGTCCGGCCCGTACCACCCTGCGCACCTCATTCAGGCCCTCGTTGACTATCCTTACGACGGAGGCGGAGGATATCGTGGCCCCGGTTATGGCGGTTATCTCGTTCGGGGCAGGCTTCCGACCGGCCTTCACGTATCCCACCGCCGGGACGGCCTCCAGCCCCCTGAACTGTTCCTCAAAGCTGGATTCGGTTATCTTGGCACCGAGGCCTGGGGTCTCGACGGACTCTAAGACCTCCATCCCCGTAAGCCTCCTCAGGTCGGGCGCGACCCCGACCATAAGCTGTATCTTCCCCTGATACCCGGGACCTTCGGCCAAGAAGGCGTAGCCCAAAAGCTTTCCTGAGGAGTCCAGAGCACGGTAGATTACGGTTTCGTCCCTGTGCACCTCCTCAACCTTGTCCACGCCGGGAAGGACCTTGTCAATGGCCTCCCTTACGGCCTCCTTCTTGTGGAGGGCTATGTAGGGCTCGGCGTACTTGTCCATGTAGACCAAGGATAGCCCGGAGAACACCCCCACTACGGTGAGCACGAGCATCATCCTCGCAGATACGCTCATCTCTTCCCCCCGAAAGGAACTGGAACAGTGTACCTGTCTATCAAGGGCGTCACCGCATTCATGAGGAGTATGGAATACATGACCCCTTCTGGAAGACCTCCCCATAGCCTTATGACGACCACGAGGACCCCGGCCCCGATCCCGAACATGTACCTCCCGACCTTGGTCACTGGCGTAGTCACGGGGTCGGTGGCCATAAACCACGCTCCGAGCATGAGGCCTCCGGCGAGGAGGTGGAACATAGGTGAGGGGTAGAGGTCGGGCCTGAAGGCCCAGGGGATGGCCCCCAGTACGGCGACCGTGCCCAGGTAGCTCAGAGGTATCCTCCAATCGGCGTAGCCCTTGAGGACGAGGAACAGTCCCCCTATCAGGAGTGCCAAGGCCGAAGTCTCCCCCATACATCCCCCCACCTTCCCCACCAGGAGGTCCAAAAGTGGGGTGGCCTTATGGTCGAACTTCATGAGGGCCAGAGGGGTCGCCACAGTGACGGCCTCGGGACCCGGGGCGACCCACGTGGTCATCAGCACAGGGAAGGCGGCCATGAGGAAGGCCCTGCCCACCAAGGCGGGGTTGAAGATGTTCTGTCCCAGACCCCCGAAGACCTGCTTACCCACACCTACGGCGACCACTCCCCCGAGGAACGCCGCCCAGAAGGGAAGCGTGGGGGGAAGGACCATGGCCAATAGGACCCCCGTCACGGCTGCGGACAGGTCCCCGAGGGTGGAAGGTTTCTTCCTGAGGATACAAGCCGAGGCCTCGGCCGATAAAGTCCCGGCCAGGCACGAGGCCAAAAGCACCAGGGCGTGCCACCTGAAGAACCACACCCCGGCCACGATCCCCGGCACGAGCGATATTAGCACTCCCATCATGACCTTCCGCGTGTCCATCTCAGCCCTTATGTGGGGTGAGACTGCGACCACAAGTCTACCTTCCATCTTCCCCCCTTCTCTATTTGAGCGAACGAACTTTGAGCTTGCCGAGCTTTATATAGTGGACTATGGGTATCCTCGCAGGACAAACATAGGCGCAGCTCCCGCACTCTATGCAGTCCATGATGTGCGCCCTTTCCAAAAGGTCCCACCTCTCCCCCTTGGCGAACTTCACGAAGAGGGTGGGCATAAGCTCCATCGGACAGTGGTCCACGCACCTTGCGCACCTTATGCAGTTCCCCTCCTCGTAGGGGAGCGCCCTCAGGGCGAGGACCCCGGAAGTCCCCTTGACCACAGGAACTTCCAGGCTCCTCTGGGCTATGCCCATCATGGGGCCACCCATCACCACCTGGGATGCGCCCTCCTGAAGTCCTCCTGCGACCTCCAGGAGGTAGGAAAACGGTGTACCTATCGGGACCAGGTAGTTCCCGGGCCTTCCCACCTCCCCTGCCACCGTCACCACCCTTTCTATCAAGGGCTTCCCGTCCCTCACGGCCTCGGCTACCGCGACCGCAGTCCCCACGTTCTGCACCACCACCCCCACGTCCATAGGGAGCCCACCTGTGGGCACCTCCCTGTCCAGTACGGCCTTTATCAGCATCTTCTCCGCCCCCTGGGGGTACTTGACCTTAAGGGGGACGACCTCCACCTCCCCGTCCGAAGCGTGCCTGAGGGCCTCCATAGCATCGGGCTTGTTGGCCTCGACTCCTATCATGCCCCTCTCGGCCCCCACGGCCCTCATGACGAGCCTGAGCCCCAGGATGCAGTCCTCGGCCCTCTCCAGCATGGTCCTGTGGTCCGCCGTCAGGTAGGGCTCGCACTCGCATCCGTTGAGTATCACGGTGTCTATGGGTTTGTCCTCGGGAGGGGAGAGCTTCACGGCCGTGGGGAACGCCGCGCCCCCGAGCCCTACGACCCCCGCCTCCCTGACCCTCATGCGTATCTCCTCGGGCTCCAAGGAATCCGGGTCCACCTCGCCCCTCGGCCAGTCCTCCATCTCCCCACCTCCCTCGACGACGACGGCCAAGGCCTCCCCGAGGACGGGATGGGGATGTGGGGCTATCTCCTTTACGACGCCCGAGATGGGCGTGTGCACGGGGGCAGATATAAAGGCCTTCGCCTCCCCGAGCTTCTGGCCCCTCTGGACCTCCTGCCCCTTCTCCACAGAAGGCTCGCACGGGGCCCCTGTGTGCTGGGAGAGGGGGACCACCACCCTCTCGGGAGGCCTTACCCTCTCTATGGGGCGGTCCTGGGTGACCTTGTTGTACGGGGGATGGACCCCTCCTCTGAAGCTCCTCATCTTACCTCCTTCTTAGAACACCCCCGGTATGAACCTCCACCTGACCTGCCTCATATATTCCTCGTACTCCTCGAACTTCTCCCTTAAAACCTCCTCCTCCCTCAGGGCCGTGAGGACCGTCAGCACGACGAAGAGGACCGCCACCGCCAAGGCCGGTACAGTCCCCCACCAGATGCCGAAGCCGAGGTACATGAGACAGAGACCGAGGTAGCCCGGATGCCTTATCCTCGAATATATCCCCTCGGTCACGATCCCTTCAACTTCCCTCCAACTTCGATGCGCCTGTCCGTGGACCTTATGGGAGGATCCGTGGATTATGAGGCCCAGCAAGAGCAACGCAAGGCCCGATATGTTGAGGGGCACCTTCGGGAAGTGAAGGATGGCCCCCAAGATGCTCACAACGATCAATATAGGCCACTCCGTTACGGCCCTCAGGGAGGGTCTGGCAAGGAGGTACCTGTCCAAGGGACTGTCCTTCATCTTATAACAAGGAAAGCCGGCTTTCTGAAGTCGGCACGGTCATGTCATTCTACACCTCACCCCTGCGAACCCTTGCGAAAGTTCGCTCACCCTGTACTCCGTGCCACGAAAGGTGGAAGCCGGCGGTCGTTGACATCAACAAAAAATAACTTCGTTCCCCACCTTTGTCAAGGGAACCTTCTACCCCCTTGCGGGAAACCGGAAGAAATGTTTTATTGGGCGAAGGAGACCCTATGAAAGCTCTCCTCGTCACCATCCTGCTCGTATCCTCCGTCTCTTCCTCGGAGCTTCCGGCCTTCAGGAGGGCCTGGGCGCTGCGGTATTCGGGAAGGCTCGATGAGGCCGTGAGTCTGTTGCGGAGGTTCGTCTCCGAACATCCCAAGGGGCCTCGCTCCGACGAAGCTTTGTTGCTTTTGGGGGGCATAATGGAGGAAAGAGGGGACCTTAAAGCTGCCTCGAAGTTCTACAAGCTCCTGCTCGTACGGTTCCCGGACAGCCCATATGCCGAGGAGGCTTCCTTTCAGCTCGCATACATAAAGCTTCTGAGGAAGGACTTCGTCGGAGCCTTCGCCGGTTTCCTTTCTTTCGAGAGGAGGTTTCCAGGTAGCTCCCTGATCCCCTTGGCCGAGTTTCATATGGGAAAGGCGCTCTATGCGTTAAAGCATTTCTACGGAGCCGAGGAAAGGTTTTCCAAGTTCTTGGACTTAGCCCCCCGACATCGGCTGGCCCCGGAGGCTTGGTTGGACCTCGGGCTGTGCCGCCTGGCCTTGGACCGGACCCGGGAGGCTGCGGACATCTTTTGGTACATCCTGCGCAACTTCCCCGAAAGCCCCGTCCGTCGTCGTGCAGCCTTTAGCTTGGGGGAGTTATACTTCAACTCAGGAAAGTTCTATCTGGCGATAGGGGCCTTCCGTAGGGCCGCTGAAGGGGAGCCGGATTCGCTCTCGGACGAAGCCCTCCTTTACATAGAGCGTGCCAGGTACAAGTTGGGCCAGTACAAGGACCCCATAGATCCAGCACGGGAGTTCGTCCGGAAGTACCCCCAAAGGCCGTTGGCAGGGGAGCTACAGGTCGAGATAGGGAGGTACTACGAGGAAGGACGTGATTTGGACAGGGCCATGGAAGCGTACAGGAGGGTGCTCGCCTCACCTCGCTGGAAGGCTCAACATCCCAAAGCTCTCTTGGGAATAGCGAGATGTCTGAAGCGTAGGGGAAGGGCGGAGGAAGCCGTGGCCGTTTTGGAGACCCTTATAGAGGAGTACTCCGGAAGGGAGGTCTTAGAGGCCCTCCTTATGAGGGCTTCCCTGTACAGAGGGCTGGAGGCCATAGACAAGGCCGTGGACGACTACGAAGGGATATTGGACCGCACTGGAGGAAAGGGGAGGTTCGCCCTCGAAGCTTTAAGAGGTTTAGGGATATGTTACGAAACCCTCGGCAGGTGGTCTGAGGCAGCAGGTGCCTACGGCCGCATTTTGGAAGACTTCCCGGAAGTTCCGGACAGGGCGAAGGTGACCTTAAAGCTTGCCGAGGCTTACATCCAGGCTGGCGAACCGGTGCGGGCCTTGGACGCATTAAGGAAGGGGCTTGAGGAACCATTAGATCCGTCCGAGCGGGCGAGGTTGCTCGTGCGGGCGGGGGAGTTGGCGACCGAACTGGGCGAATGGGAGGAGGCAAGGGAGCACTTCAGGGAGGCGCTGGGATGTGGGGTCAGGAAGGAGCGAGCCGAGGCCCTGTTGGGCCTCGCCCGCCTGGCCTTGGCCAGAGGGGACACCGCAGAGGCGCTCCCCTTCCTCAGGGGAGCCCTCGAGGACGGGTCCGAGGAAGCTGGGAGGCTGCTCGGTCGCCTGCTTGGCGAACATCGGCCTTGACAATTTCCCGTATATGCTTATATTTCCCTTCGGAGGACTCGGACATCGGGGGATGACATGGTTCCCATATACCAGCTTCGCAGGGACATAATTCACGTATGTCAAAGGATGTACCAGAGGGGATATGTGGCCGCCAACGACGGCAACGTAAGCGCAAGGGTCTCGGAAGATAGGATACTTATCACCCCCAGTGGGATGAGCAAGGGCTTCATAAGGGAGGACCAGCTCATACTCTGCGATATGGAGGGGAAGGTCATATCAGGGAACCTGAAGCCGTCCTCGGAGCTTCCGATGCACCTTATGGTCTACAGGGAGAGGCCCGACGTGAACGCTGTGGTGCACGCACATCCTGTTGTGGCCACGGGGTTCGCGGTGGCGGGCATTCCCCTGGCCCAGTGCGTCCTTCCCGAGGTCGTGCTCACGGTGGGAGCGGTACCGGTGGCGGAATACGGCACCCCCTCCACGGAGGAGGTGCC
>QNCW01000089.1 GCA_003645885.1 Candidatus Latescibacterota bacterium
CACCTGTACATACTGAACCGAGCGGGGCTTCCCCTGTCGGCGGGGATAGCTTCTTCCGTCATCGCCTTCCTGACCACGGTCGTGGTGCTCTTCTTAGGGGCGGCGGCCTCCTTCTGGTACTTTCCCGCCCTGAGTTCAGGGAGGGGTTCGGGCTTCCTGAGGGGGAGCGCCCCCTTCATAACCTTCTTCGTGCTCCTCTCTGCCCTGAGCGTCCTTGCTCCGGTCCGAGTCCTGCAGGCCTTCAGATTGCTCCTGAGCCCGGTAAGGTTTCTAAGCCGGAGGACCTGGAGGTTCCTGGAACGGGGTATGGACAAACTGTACGGGATAACACAGGAGTACAAGGGGTACATAAACCTCTTCCTCCTCCGTAGGACCCATATCGTCCTCTACTCCGTGATCCTCACCGGAGCCCTATATTTCAACAAGTTCTTCATAGGCTACGTGGTCGCCGAGGCCTTGGGACTTGAGGTGGCCTTCTGGCCGACCGTGCTCGTGCAGGTGTTGGTGACCTTCATAAGCTACGTCGCACCCAGCCCCGGGGGAAGCGGCATAGCAGAGCTTTCCTCATCTTACTTCATGTCCAACCTTATACCCGTGGAGGCCACCCCGGCCTTCGCAGGGATATGGAGGGTGCTGACGATGTACTGCGCTATGGCGGTGGGGGGCTTCTTTCTGACCCAGCAGCTCCGCAGGGATTACCTGAAGGTCAGCGCCCGTACGAGCGGACCTCGTGGGCGTCGGGCACCATCCCCGTGACCCTTATCACGCCACAGGGACCCCATCATCTCTCCCTCCTCAGGATGTACTCTCCCAGTTCCCTCAACCTCTTCCTGTGATCAGAAGGAGGGAGCGCCTCGAGAGCTTCCATCCCCTCCTCCATATATTTCGTGGCCAGGGCCCTCACCCTATCCACCGCTCCTGACTCCACGAACCAACTTCTCACCTTTTGTACCTCATCTTCGTCCGCATCCCTTCTTCCCAAGATGGACAAGGCCCTTTCCCTCAGCTCCGGTTCGGCGTACCTCAAGGCGAAGTACGCCACGAGGGTCTTCTTCCCCTCCCTTATGTCCGAGCCCACGGGTTTCCCAAGTGTCCCCTCGTCCCCGGTGACCCCCAAGATGTCGTCCACGAGTTGGAACGCCGTACCGCACCTGCTGGCGAAATCCGAAAGGGCCCTTACATAGGAATGTCCCTCGTCCGGAGCGTTCAACCCCACCATGGCCCCGGCCTCGGCGGCAAAGGCGTAAAGGGCACCGGTCTTCTTCCAGAGCATGTCGGTTATCTCCTCGAAGGAAAGCTCTTCGATGTGCCTGGCAGCGTACTGTACATCCAAAACCTGTCCCTCCACCAACGTGGGGAGCACCCGGCAGGTCATGCCCTCCACGAGCTTCAGGGCGACCTCGGGGGAGACCCCCCTTCGGGCCGATTCGACGATGAGGCCTATCGCCCATCCGTGCTGTGCGTCCCCTGCCAGTATTCCCATCGAGATCCCGTAATGTTCGGCCTCCTCCTCCCCGAACCCGAACTCCTCCATGGCCCGGCCTTTGAAGGCGGTATGTACGGTGGGTGCCCCCCTCCTAAGCTCGTCCCTGTCTATTATGTCGTCGTGGACGAGCGTGAAGGTGTGGAAGATCTCTATACCGGCCGCCACCGGCAAGGCCTTATCCTCCTCCCCTCCGACGGCACCGCACGAGAAGAGCACGAACGCAGGCCTCAGAGCCTTGCCTCCAGCCCTTACGTAGCTCTCCACGGCCTCCCTGATGTGAGGAGGGGAGAGCCGGGCGAGCCAGGGATGCTCAAGGAGGAAGTTCCTCACCTTCTCGGCCCTGAGCCTAAGTTCCTCTTTAAGACTACCCATAGCTGCTGAACAGCTTTGAGGTTAAGAACCTCCACCCATGCGACCTTGGCCCTCATCCAAGATCTCCAGTCTGAAGCCCTCCTCACCCTCAACGAGCTTCCTCACCCTGGTCCTCGCCCTCTCCAATATCTCCTCGCAGGCCTTCGCAGCCTTCATTCCCTCCTCGAAGGCCTCTAAGGCTTCCTCCAAGCTCAGGTCCCCGGACTCGAGCTTTTCCACCGCCTCCTCGAGCTTCCTCAGCTCATCCTCGAACCTCGGCATACCGTCCTCTCCAAGGGGTTAGCGTAACAATACAGACATCCACCCGGACACCTCTGGGTGTACCATCCCACATCCAGGGAGATCGTACATCCGCAGAGCGGCCTTTGACCCTTGGCCTTCCCTAAGGGAGCGGGTTCTCCCTCGGGATGCAACTTCGAAAGTAGCTTTCCGTCTATACATCTGCTCGTGGGAAGGCCCTCGACGCAGCAGGCGTAAAGTTCGAGACCGTACCTTTCGCTCACCTCCTTCATCCATCTCCATTGGGATATGAGGTCGAAGGGAGCTGGGGTTACGTTGTGCCTTGCGAGCCTCCTCGACACCTTGGGATAAAACTGGACCCAGCTTACGGTGACGGCGGGAACCCCGCACCTCGCTGTTTCCTCCGCCACCTCCTCGTACAGGGGAAGGTTAGTGTAGTACCTTCCGCCTATGTAGAAGTTGACGACCGGGTCGAACCTCACCCTCACCCTCCTCGGGTCCCTGACCAGGTCCACAAGTTCGGGGAGGAACCCCAGCGCCTCCCTCGTGGATATCACCCCCGGCTCCAAAGCCGTCCTCCCCATCCCGGTGATCGTGTAATGTACGAAAAGTTGGGAGTAACCAGAAAGGACCTTCCCGAGCCTCCCCCTGCGGAGGAGGTTCCTGGGGTCCTTGGTCCAGAGCACCACGGTGTGGACCCTATCGGGAGGATACCTCTTAAGGGCCTTGAGGAGCACCTCGGGGTAGAAGGCCACAAGGTCTGTACGCCTACTTGCGGAGAGCACGAGCTTCACAACTTGGCTTCCGGAGCCTTCCTCTCTAAGAAAGATCTTACGAGGTCCACCGGGATCGGGAATATGATGGTGGAATTGTTCTCCGCAGCTACTTCAGAAAGGGACTGAAGGAAGCGAAGCTGGATCGCCGCCGGGAACTGACCTATTATCTGTGCCGCCTCGCTCAACTTCTGGGCGGCCTGAAACTCCCCTTGAGCGCTTATTATCTTCGCCCTCCTCTCCCTTTCGGCCTCCGCCTGCCTCGCCATAGCCCTGCGCATCTCCTCCGGAAGGTCTACGTGCTTTATCTCGACGGCCGTGACCTTGACCCCCCAGGGGTCGGTGTGCTCGTCCAATATCCTCTGGAGCTGCTGGTTTATCTTGTCCCTGGAGGCCAGAAGGTCGTCGAGTTCCACCTGTCCCAGGACGCTCCTTAAGGTAGTCTGCGCGAGCTGGAAAGTTGCATAGAGGTAGTCCTCCACCTCCACTATCGCCTTCTGGGGGTCTATAACCCTGAAGTATATCACAGCGTTCACCTTGACCGAGACGTTATCCCTGGTGATGACGTCCTGGGAGGGCACGTCCTCCGTGACCACCCGGAGGCTCACCTTGACCATCCTGTCAACTACGGGAATGAGAAGCACTATCCCCGGGCCCTTCACACCTATAACCCTTCCTAACCTGAAGACAACGCCCCTTTCGTACTCCCTGAGGATCCTGATGGCGCTCGCCAATATGAATATGAGGATGAGCACCACCACCGATATCGTAGGAGCCATCATGTTCCCACCTCCTTATCTATCCACCTTTTTAACTTTGAGCTTTAAGCCTTCCACCGCAACGACTTCCACCTCCTCCCCCTCTCCCACAGGCTCGTCGCTTTTGGCCTGCCACAGCTCCCCGTGCACCAGGACCATCCCCGAAGGCTCCAGAGGGGTCCTGGCCACCCCCCTCTCCCCTACGAGCCCCTCCTTTCCACTTACCGGTTTCGTCAGCCTCGCCTTTATGGCCATGCCTATGGCGAAGATGAAGAACGCCGCCGTGGTTATCACTGCAGCCAATATTACTGGCCAGGAGACACTTAGGAAGGAACCCGGGGTCCTGAAGAGCATGATGGACCCCAAGGTCATCGAAACTATACCTCCTACCGTCAGAAGGCCGTAGCTCGGGACCTTTATGTCCGCTATGAGGAGCCCCAACCCCAGAAGGATCAGCAACAACCCAGCGTAGTTCACAGGTAACATCTGGAGGGCGTAGAACGCCAGAATTATGCATATCCCACCTATGACCCCTGGAAGTATGGCTCCCGGATTGGAAAGTTCGAATATCAGTCCATAGAACCCCAATATCAAAAGTATATAAGCTATGTTCGGATTGCTCAGGGTCTGGAGGATCTTGTCCCTGAAGGACATCCTTATCTCCACGATTTTCGCCCCCTTGGTATGTAGGACCTTCTCCCCCGAAGGGAGCTTCACCTTCCTTCCATCTATCTTCTCCAAAAGTTCTTCGAGGTCCTCCGCTATAACATCTATCACCCCGGCCTTCAGGGCCTCCTCCGGGGTGGAGGATATGCTCTTGCGCACGGCGTCCTCGGCCCACTTCTGGTTCCTCCCCCTCCTCTCGGCTATGGCCTTTATGTACGCAACGGCATCGTTGGTGACCTTCTCCGACATCTCCTTCCCCATCCTTTCCCCTCCCAACATAACAGGATGTGCGGCACCTATGTTGGTCCCGGGAGCCATGGCCGCTATATGGGCTGCCAACGTTACGAAGACCCCGGCCGAGGCCGCCCTGCTCCCCTTGGGATAGACGAAGGCCACGACCGGGACCTCGGAGTTGAGGAGGGCCTTCACCATGGACCTCATCGACTCCATGAGGCCTCCAGGTGTGTCCAACTCGACCACGAGACACTCCGCACCTTCCCTTTCAGCCCTCTCCAGGCTCTCTATTAAGAAGTGGGCGGAGGCCGGGGAGATGGCACCTTCGAGCCTGAGCTCGTAAACTGGTCCGGCCGAGGAAATTCCGACTGAAAGGATCGTCAAGATTGCGAGGGTCCCGATCATCTTGTAGCTCCGCCCTTCCTAAGCACGACGAAGACCTCCTCCAGGTGTTCCAACGGAGCGCTCGGCTCTATCGTCACCTTCTTCAAAAGTCCCATCTCCTCCCCGAGCACCTTCGAGACCTTCCCGACCCTGAGCCCCTTAGGAAATATCCCTCCCATCCCCGAGGATACTACCTCCTCCCCCCCCTCGACCGGGCTTCTGAGGGGGAGGTTGGCGTACAGGACCTCCTCCCCTCTCCCTTCCGCTATGGCGAGGGTGCGACCTCCGTCCTCCACGACGACGCTGACCCTGGAACTCCTGTCCGTCAGAAGGAGCACCAGACAGGTTCTGGGATAAACCTCGACGACCCTTCCGACCAGACCTTCCGCCGTCACCACCGGCATGTCCCTCTCCACCTTATCCTGGGACCCCACGTCCAAAAGGACCGTGTGCCTCATGCGATCGGGGCTGTACGCCACGACCTCCGCCGGCAGGAGGGGAAGGCGGGAAAGTCTCTTGAACCCCAGAAGCTTCCTCAGTCGCTCGTTCTCCCTCTCCGCCTCACGGAGCCTCTGGACCTGGAGGGCGAGCTCCACGTTCTGTCTCCTGAGGAACCTGTTCTCCCTCGACAGGACGCTCGCCCGTATGAGGTCCGAAAGCAGCCCCTGTCCCAGCTCCAGGCAGGCCGTAGCGAACTTCCTGGCCCAATATATCTGCCTGGGACGCTCCATGGTCATCATGGCCAAGGAGACGGCTAAAGCTACTGCCAACGCTACGTAACCCCAGAACCTTTGTTCCGAGATCAAAACAGGACCTTGCGATATTCTTCTATGTTTTCCAATATCTTCCCTGCACCCCTCGCCACACAGGTGAGGGGGTCGTCCATAACGCTCACCGGAAGCCCCGTCTCCTCCCTCAACCTCCTGTCCAGGCCCTTCAGCAGTGACCCCCCGCCCGTCATTATTACGCCCCTGTCCAATATGTCGGAGGAAAGTTCGGGAGGTGTGCGCTCCAGGGCCATCCTCGTGGCGTTGACTATGATGTTCACGGGCTCCTGAAGGGCCTCCCTGACCTCCTCAGAGCGCACGACCACGGTCTTCGGGATGTTGGCTATGAGGTCCCTCCCCTTGACGGGCATCTCCAGTTCCTTCTCTAAGGGGTAAGCGGAGCCTATCTGTACCTTTATCTGCTCCGCCATCCTCTCTCCTATAAGGAGGTTATGGGCCTTCTTCATGAACTGAACTATGGCCTGGTCCATCTCGTCCCCGCCGACCCTCTCCGAGACGTGGGTCACCACCCCGGAAAGCGATATCACCGCTATCTCAGAGGTGCCCCCACCTATGTCTATAACCATGGAACCCACGGGCTCGTTCACGGGAAGTCCGACACCTATGGCGGCGGCCATGGGCTCGGCCACGAGGAACACCTCCCTGGCACCGGCCCTTTCGGCAGCGTCCCTCACGGCCCTCTTCTCCACCTCGGTTATCCCGGACGGCACGCAAACCACAACCCTGGGCCTTACGAGGAACCTGTTCCTCTGTGCCCTGCGGATGAAGTACCTCAACATCTCCTCCGCCACGTCGAAGTCTGCTATCACGCCGTCCTTCAATGGCCTCACCGTCACTATGTTCTCCGGGGTGCGGCCCATCATCTCCCTGGCCTCGGCTCCGACCGCTACGAGCTTCCTGCGGTCCCTGTCCAAGGCCACTATTGAGGGCTCGTTTACGACTATCCCCTCTCCCTTAACGTAGACCAGCGTGTTGGCCGTCCCGAGGTCCACCCCGACGTCGTTGGAGAAGAAACTTCCAAAGGAAAATCTCATATCCCCTCCGTTCAGTGTAGGAAGTGCCTCGTCCCCGTGAACACCATGGCCATCCCGAGCCTGTCGGCCGCCCCTACGACCTCGGGGTCCCTCACGGACCCCCCCGGCTGGATTATGTACTTTATCCCGGCCTCCGCCGCAAGCTCCACGATATCCGGGAACGGGAAGAAGGCGTCCGACGCCAGGACGACCTCCCCGAGCTGCGCCTTTACATAATCCTCCAAAGGTACTTCCGGCGCCTCGGAACTGTGGAACCTCTCCAAGTTCTCCTTTGCCTTTGAGAGGGCCAACTTCCTGAAGGAATCCACACGGTTGGGCTGACCCGCTCCCATCCCCAGGACCTGGTAGAATCCAGGTTTATATTCCCTGGCGAGGACTATGGCGTTGGATTTAGTGTGCTTGACAGCCTTGTATGCGAACTCCGCAAGGGCCCTTTTATCCTCGGGGAAGTTCGTCTCAGTCACGACCTCCCACTTCTCCATCAACCTCCGGTCCCTCTCCTGTTTCAACATCCCACCCCGCACGTACCTGTAGATCAAATCTTTGGGCTCCAGGTCCAAGGGGGGCACCTCCAAGATCCTCGTGTCCTTCTTGTGGGACGTGAGGAACTTTAAGGCTTCCTCCTCGTATCCGGGGGCTATAAGCACCTCCACGAACTTCCCCCTCAAAAACTCCGCCGCCTCCAAGTCCACCGGCCTGGTGAATGCTATTATCGACCCGAAGGCGCTCACAGGGTCCCCCTCCCAGGCCGCCTCCAAGGCCTCCCTTAAGGTCTCCCCCGTAGCGTACCCGCAGGGGTTGGTATGCTTTACGACCGCAACGCCCACCTCGTCCTTCAGCTCCCTCACGGCCTCCAAGGCGGAATCGGCGTCCAGGTAATTGTTGTAGGACATCTCCTTTCCCCAGAGCTGCTTCGCTTTGGCCACGCAGCTTCCTTCCGATCCTGCAGTGTAAAATGCGGCCTTCTGGTGCCAGTTCTCCCCGTACCTGAGCTTCCTCCCCTCACGGAAGGAAAGGCGCAGCACCTCCTCCCCGAGGAGCTTCTCGCTGAGGACCTTATCTATGGCCGAGTCGTAGTCCGCCGTCCTCCTGAAGGCCTTGACGCAGAGCCTCCTCCTGGAGTCGTCGGAGAGGTCACCGTTCGCCCTCAGCTCCTCCAATATCCAACCATAATCCTCAGGGTCCGTCACCACCGCCACGTACTTGTAGTTCTTGGCAGCGCTCCTTATCATGGTCGGCCCACCTATATCTATGTTCTCCATAAGTTCCTCTAAGCCCACCCCCGGCTTTAGGGCGGTGCTTTCGAAGGGATATAGGTTCACGACGACCATATCTATAAGTTCTATTCCGAGCTCTTCTGCCTGGCTCATGTGCTCGGGGTCATCCCTCCGAGCCAATATCCCGCCGTGCACTTTGGGATGCAAAGTCTTTACCCTCCCCCCGAGTATCTCCGGAAAGCCCGTAAGTTCGGAGACCTCCCTGACCTGAACCCCGTTCTCCTTAAGGAGCCTCGCCGTCCCGCCCGTGGATATTATCTCCACCCCGAGCTCCCTCAGCCCCCTTGCGAAATCCACTACTTTCCTCTTGTCCGAGACGCTTATCAGAGCCCTCCTTATCGCCATCTCCCCTCCTTTCAGGCCCTACTTCAGTTCTAATATCATCGCAACCTCGTCGCATTTCGGAAACTTAGGACAGTGTATACAGTCCTTCCATATCTTGTGGGGTAGGCTCTCCTTGGGAACCCTATGGAACCCGAACTGCTCGAAAAAATCCTCTATGTAAGTCAGGGCGAAGACCCTATCGAGCCCGAGCCTCCTTGCGTCCTCCAGAAGGTGCTCCACCAGGGCCCTCCCTATCCCGAGCCCCCTCATCCCCTCCTCCACCGCCAACGACCTTACCTCCCCGAGCCCACCCCACACCACCTCCAAGGCCCCACAGCCCACGATCCTTCCGTCCACCTCGGCGACCATGTAGTCCCTTATGTGGGAGTAGATCTGGCTCAGGGACCTCGGGAGGAGCAGACCCTTCTCCGCATAGTGGGATATGAGTTCGGCTATGGCCTTGGCGTCCTCCACCCTGGCCGGCCTCACGTTCCACGCTTTCATCCCCTGCGTACCCTTCCCCAAAGCTCCTGCTGGAGGCCGAAGAGCTTTATGAACCCGCCGGCGTCCCTGTGGTCGTACCCGATCCCCCTCCCGAAAGTAGCCAAGTCCTTAGAATAGATAGAATAAGGACTCTTCCTTCCGACCGGCCTGCACGAGCCCTTGTAGAGCATGAGCCTTACGGTTCCCGTCACAGGCTCCTGGGTCCTCTCCACGAAGGCGTCCAGCGCCTCCCTCAGAGGGCTGAACCACTGG